>JAACVI010000045.1 GCA_009992505.1 Myxococcales bacterium | reverse complement strand
GGTTGAGCTGGGCGAGCTGGGCGAGCTGGGGATCGCTCCCAGCGGGGAGCGCGCCGCCGTTGGCCTGGCCGTTGCCTTGCCCGCCCTGACTCGTGGCGCCGCCCGTCGTCTGGCCGTTCGTGCTGCCCACGAAGGCGACCCGCCGAGGCGAGACCGTACAGGCCGTCAGCGTCGGCGTCGCGAGCAGCAGGCTCAGCGTCAGGAGCATGAAATTGCGCGTCATGTGTCTCACCTTTGGAGCCGGGAGGTCGTGCACGGTCGGTCGTGTACCGTCGCCCCCGTTGACCTTGGGACGCTCTGGCGCCCCGAGGCTTCAATCTGGCACCAACGGGGCCCATCCAACCACGGGGTCGCGGAGGCCGCAACCGTCGCGCGTTCGGGCCGAGAAATGTCCGGATTGCGAGGCTTCATGCAGCATCAGAGACGTACTCCCGCGGCGATCATCTTCTTCCTCCTCGCGACGGTCGCGTCCCACGCTGCCGCCCAGCGCGTGGTCGAGGCCGCCGCGCCCAGCCAGGCGCTGGGCTCGGATCCGTCGCCGCCCGTGGCGCGCATCGCGCTGAGCGCCGATCCCCTCGCGATCTACCTGGGAAGCTACGGCTTCTCGATGGAGTACGCCCCGAGCCGCTCCCAGAGCTTGTGGCTGTCACCCGCCTGGGCCAAATCCGGCGCGCGCGAGGGCCTGTCTCTGGAGCTCGCCTGGCACGTCTGGATCCTCGGACGTGGGCTCGATGGCCCCTTCCTCGGGCCCGTGGCAGGCATCGGCACCGCGCGTGGGGCCGGTCACCCGCTCCAGGTCCGCGCGGGCGCCGAGGTCGGCTATCAAGCCGTCTGGGGTGGCCTCGCCCTCGGTCTCGGTCTCGGCGTCGACTACGATTGGCGACGCCGGGGCGACGAAGTGGATCGCGGCCCGAGCCTGCGAGTGCGTCTGGCCTTCGGCTGGGCCTACCTCTGAACCTGGCGCATTTCCTTAGCGTGAGCGCCAGAGATGGCCGCTAGGAACCTCCCAGGAGCCAGACTAGACTCGCCGCGCTCGCGGCCAGGACCGCCGCGGCGAGCACGTAGATGACCCAGTCCGCGCTGCGTGCCGGGCGCCTCGGTGTCGGCGTCGGCGCAGCCTGAAGCTCGGGGGCGTCCTCGGCGGCGGGCTCCGCCTCACTCGCGCCCGGCTCCGGGGTCGCGTCCTGCGCTTCGCCCGTGGTCCCCTCCGCGTCCTGTGACGAGGGAGTCTGTGTGCTGAGCTCAGGTGCGCTTGGGAGCGCGGCGACGACGTCCTCGGCCGCGATGAGCTCGTCGAGCGCTTCCTGTGCTGGGTCGAGGAAGGCCAGGAAGGTCGCCCCGATTTGCAGCTCGTCTCGATGCGCGAGGCGGCGCTCTCGGCTCGCGCGCCCGTTGACGAAGAAGCCGTTCTTGCTGCCCAGATCGCGAACCAGCACGCCCTCGAGGTCGATCTCGAGCTGCACGTGTTCGCGCGAAGCGTCCGCGTCCTCGAGCACGAAGTCCGAGTTCTCGCCGCGACCGAGCGTCAGCCGGGCGGGCGGCGGCGGAAGCGGCACGCTCTGCCCTTCGCGCGGGCCGTTCAAGACGAGCAGGGTCGGCGCCGCGGGCGCGGAGCCCGGGCCGAGCACCTGTCGCAGCAGATCACGCGCCAACGCCGCCGTGCGGTCCGCGTTGGTGGGTGCGGCCACGGGCACGCCCGCCTCCACGCGCAACGTGAAGGGGCCGATGCCGATCTCGTCACCGCTCTTGAGCAGCTTGGGGCGACCCGGCGCGAGCCGCTCACCGCCGATGCGTGTGCCGTTGGTGGAACCTTCGTCCACGATCACGTAGCCGGCGCCACGAACGCACAAGCTCGCGTGCTTGCCGCTCACCTCGGTGGCCGGCAGCTGGATGTCCGCGCCGCGCTCACGCCCGAGGATGATGCGCTCCTGGTCGAATTCGTAACTCATCGTGCTGCCGGAGTCGGTCGCACGCCGGAATCGGACGCGAAGGCGGATGCCCATGGCGGCAGCCTAGCCCACCTCCGCGCGAGGTCCCGCATTCGCCGCCGACTGTAGAAAAGTGGACCGGTCTCGCCGCTTCTGCGACCCATGGAATCGAGGGCGTGAGGCATCTCCCACGCCGCTTCTCACGGAGATCCAGAATGCAAACGGCCCCGGAACGACGCAGCCCACAACATGCCCGTGTGCCCCTCGACGACGTCCTGGTCGAGCTCTTCCCCGAGGGCTTCGACGAAGGTTTCGAGGCCGACGCGGTGGATCTCGGCAAGGGTGGCTTGTCCATCAGCGCGCCGCTGCTGCCGGACATCGGCTCGACTCTGAGATGTAGCTTCCGCTCGCCCGAGAACGGTCAGCCCGTCGACGCCGACTGTGAGGTCGTCTGGGCCGAGGACAGCGGGCCCACGGAGGGCCACTTCGGTCTGCGCTTCACGCAGCTGCCCGCGGATTCGGCGCGCGCCATCGGGCGCATCGTGGATCAGTGGATGGAGGTGCTCGCCGAGGACGAGGACTCCGGCCCGCAGATGACCTCGCTCGCCCTCGACGGCGTGCGCAGCCCGATCGTCGGAGAGGTCGCTCATCGCGCCCACGACGCGCTCTTGATGGAGCAGGAGCTGCCCTTCTTGCGCATCGGCACCGGCGTTCGCGAAGGCGGACAGCGGCAGGGCCGCCTGGCGTCGGTCGACGTGCGCATCGAGAACGACATCCCGCGTCTGGTGCTCACCGTGCTCTACGAGGACTCGTCCCCTGGAGTCGAAGAGGCCCAGGAGTTCGTCGCGGAGGTCGAGGATCGGCAGCAGGAGCTTCGCGCCGACATGCCCGTCGACGCCGACCGCACCTTCCGTCAGAACTCTCCGCCCGTGATGGAGTCGATGGCCGTGGAGCACGCGGCTCCGGTCGGGTTTGCAGGATTCGCCGACGTGGGGAGCACGGCCGACGACGACGAGGCGCTGGCTCGGTCCATGACGCCCGCGCGCGACTTCGCCAGCCTCTGGGCGCGCGTCCAGCCGAAGCTCGTCGCGCTGCGCGTGCGTGTGGTCGCGGCATGGCTGGCGTTCAAAGCGCAAGCGGAGCCCAAGGTCCGCGTCTTTGCGGCCCGCGCGCGAGACTTCCTCGGGAAAATCCGCACCAAGCACGTGCCCACGGCCAAGGCCAGCCTGCTGCGCATGGGCGCGCGCGTCCGCGTCTTCGTCGCTGCTCTCCGGGCGCGCCGGGCCGAGGCCGTGGAGGCCAGGTCGCCTCGACGCACGACGCGAGCGCCCGCGAACGCCGC
>JAACVI010000044.1 GCA_009992505.1 Myxococcales bacterium | reverse complement strand
CATCGGACCAACCACGTAGGTTCCATCGCCCGGGAAAAATCAGTTGACCCTGGCGCTACGACTTCAATAGGCTCTGCCTACCCACTAGAGGAGTGAACGCCTATGCAGTTCTGGTCAGATGCGAGTTCTATGGTCAAGGGTGCGATTGTCTTCGGCGTCGTAGCCGGGCTCTACTTGGCAATTGCGTATTTTGTCCATTGGCCTCCGTTCGGTGCAGGCGTCGAAGCAGAGATCACGCAGCAGCGTGGCCTCCAGGCTCCCTGAACCAAAATAGCTGCAGTCCTGGGCTGCGCTCGAAGCGAAGCCGCTCGCCCATCGCTGGGCCGAGACGGCTAGCCTAGAGCTGCGCTGAGGCAGCCAGAGATCGTGCGAAGACGTCACCGACTTCGACGCACGCTTCTCGCAATTCTAGCGCCCCCGTCAGCAACACGGCGAGGGGCGCGACGCGCAGGCGTGTAACGGCGTCTCGGTGATCGTGGACGAACGCTCCAAGCCGAGTCAGCACGTCGCGCAATGCTTGTAGTTCGGCGCGGCGCTGCGCCGATGTCTTGGACATCAGCAGGCTCGCGCCGTTCAGGCGGCTCAAGGCGCGTTCCAGTTGCGCCGCGCTCAGTGGCAGCAGCGTCTCGATTCGATCCTGGGCTGCGGCGCCGTGTGCGTCGGCGAAGCCCAGGTCGAGTAGGGCGAGACCTCCTGAGATCGGTCGCACGCTGACGTCGAGCAATGCCTTCTCGGTCTGCGCTGCGGAGACCACGACGCCAAGCAGTCGGGCGTCGGGCCGGCGCGACTGCGCCAACGCCATGATCTGGCGGAACACGTCGCGCACATGGGAGGCGCTGTTGACGCCGTCGGCGACCAGATCCGAATGGTCCCACGTGCGGAGATCCGGCGAAGCCAAGGAGACGCGCACAGGAAAACCGATGCGACTGGCCTCCGCCGCGGCGCGCGAAGGGCTGGTGCACAGCTCCTCCATCGGCAGGGGCAGATCATAGGGCTCGAGCGCGGCCTTGCTCGAAGGATCGGAGAGCGCGCGAGGCGGGCCGAAGATGACCTCGACGATGCGCTCTCGCTCGACGCCTTGGACAGTGGGCATGGGAGCTCGTTCGGAGTCGTCTGCGCCTTCGAGGGCGAGGAGGGCAGACGCCAAATCCACGGCTTCGCCGACGGGCAGCGGTCGAATCCCCCGGCGCCGAAGCACCAGTCTCGATCCGTCGTCTCGCGTCAACGTCGGGGCGCCGTCGCCTGCGGAGCTGAGCGCGTGGCGAAGCCGTGCGCGATCGATCGCTGGCAACCTTCGTGGGCTCGCGGTCCAGGCGGCCTTCACGCCGCTCGACAGCAGGGCCAGGGCGGACAGCATCGGGCGCAGCTCGGACACGGCCGCCAGCCCCAGGTCGCGCGCGAGCCCGACGCGCGGAGGGGTGGCCTCGATCATCGCGATCGCCACGCGCACCTCGGCGGCGCGCGCCGACTCCGCCAAGCCCGTCAGCTCCTTGGTCGAGAGCTCCCGTCCGCTCAGCACCCCGACCGCACCGTCCGTGAACGTGCGCTGCGACAAGGCGTGCGCGGGGTCTTCCGTGACCTCGGGCGCGACGGCGAGCTCGATCTCGGCGGCTGCGCGCGCGCAGTCGACGGCGAGATCGGCATCGGAGCAGAATACGGTGAGCGGTTGCGTCAGGCGTTCCTCGAGGGTTTCCCGTCTCGCGGGTGAAGGAGTATCGGACCTCGTGCGGAGGGGTTCACTGCAGAGGATAGCCCATGGGGCACGAGTCGAAAGATTTCCGTGTCACGACGCCCACGCCCGATGCGCGGGGAGGCAGTTGCCCTCACCTCGCGGAAGTCCCCAGCCGGTCTGTGTTGTCCACGACGTGCCGTGGTAAGCTCCACTCCGTGCCACGCCTGAACTCCCTGGCCGCGCGCGCAATCGCGCATCCGTACGCCGCCGTCGCCGTCTGCTTGGGCCTCGTCTCCATGGCTGGACATGCCTCTGCACAACATAGCTCCAGAGAAGGGGCCACGAGAGCGCCCCAAGATCACGCCAACGCCCCGGCTGACGCCACGCCGGACGGCGACGACGCGCAGTCCGTGGCGCAGAGGCTCCAGGCTTCCCGCGACGCACGCGAGCATTTCACGGCCGGCATGACGCACTTCCGAGCGCGCGAGTTTCGCCCAGCGATTCAGGAGTTCGAGGCCGCGGCGGCGCTCGTTCCGAGTGCGGACCTCTGGTTCAACATCGCCCGCGCCCACGAAGAGCTCGGGGACCAAGCCGACGCCATCGACTTCTATCAACGCTACCTGCGCGATCGTGTGGATCCGCCCGACGCCGAGGAGGTACAGGCGACGATCGTGCGTCTGAGGTCCGAGGCGGAAGCGATCCGACTCGCGAGCGACCAACGACCGACCACCGGAACCCTGCGCCTGCGGGTGAGCGAGACCGGCGCATCGATCGCGTTGGACGATCAGTCTGTCGGCCAGTCTCCTCTCGACGTTCCGATGCCCCTCGAGCCCGGCAGTCATCGCCTCGAGCTGACGCGCGACGGCTACGTGCCGTTCCGGGCATCCGTGGACATCGAGCGTGGCGTCACCAGCGCCGCCTACGCCCAGCTCGAGCCCGAGACGCGCTACCGTGCGATCCGCGGCCGACGCCTCTTCACCTGGATCGTCGGCGGTCTGGCCCTGGCCTCGACGGGCTTGAGCGTGGGCCTCGGCATCCGGGCCGCGTCGCTCGAGTCCAACGGGGATGCGCGCGCTTCGGATTGGGCCCGATCCTCCGACTACGCTCTCGGGGGCGCGATGGCAGCCGGAGTCGCTGCCGTGATCCTCTATTTCGTCGAGGGCCGCAGCGTCGGAACCGAGCGAATCGGTCCAGACCAGACAGCCGCGACGGCCCGGCGAGGCGAGCCCGCCGCGAGAGCTCAGGGGCACTTCTAGTCAGGCTGCGATCCGCGGCTCACACGGTCTTCGCTGAGCTTGACCCCAACGGCCACCCGGTGATACCAGAGTTCGGCGAGTGGGCTGTTGAAGCCATGTATTCGGCTCGCTCCCATCGGGAAATGTGCGGGGGCTCGCCGTGATCTTGGGGCTACGAGATGAGAAGGGGTCAGGACGCATGGACGGATGTCTGACGCTTCCGGCGATTCCCGGCCTCGTGTCCATCGCGGGCATCCTGAACCCGAGGTCGTGAGGTTTCAGGCGATGGGCCCAGCATTCCCAAGGCGCAGTGTTCCCAAGGCGCAGTGTTCCCAAGGCGCAGTGTTCCC
>JAACVI010000043.1 GCA_009992505.1 Myxococcales bacterium | reverse complement strand
GCCCTCGAGCCGGGGTTGCCCCACAAACGGCCCATGAGCGACGTAGAACTCCTGAGACCCGAAGGTGCCCTACCGGGGCGCGCCCAATCCATGAGCGTGGCCGCCCGGCACGCGGTGCTCGACGCCAGCCTCGCCCCACCCTTCCCCGCGGGCACGGAGGTCGCGACCTTCGGCATGGGCTGCTTCTGGGGCGCGGAGCGCTGCTTCTGGCAGCTCGAGGGGGTCGTGTCGACGTCCGTCGGCTACGCCGGCGGGGTGACGCCGAACGCCAGCTACGACGAGGTCTGCTCGGGCCGCACGGGTCACGCCGAGGTGGTTCAGGTCGTCTTCGATCCCGCGCGTTTGAGCTACGACGACCTGCTGCGGACCTTCTGGGAGAGCCACGATCCGACGCAGGGCATGCGGCAGGGCAACGACCGCGGCACGCAATACCGCTCCGTCGTCTTCACCTCCACGGCCGCGCAGCAGGAGCAGGCGCTGGCCAGTCGGGAGCGCTACCAGGCGCGTCTGCGCGAGGCCGGCCACGGCGACATCACCACCTCGATCCGCTCGGCGCCGCCCTACTACTACGCCGAGGACTACCACCAGCAGTACCTGCACAAGAACCCGCAGGGCTACTGCGGCCTAGGCGGGACCGGCGTCAGCTGTCCCGTCGGCCTGGGCTGATCCGGGCGAGCTCGAGTCGGGCGAGGCCGGGCGCGACGCGCGGGCGTGGTCCATGCGCCGCTCGATCCACTTCGCCAGCTCCACGGCCGGCAGCGGCAGGATGGAGAGGGCGGCGACCATGCCCCACGCACGCAGGGTCAGCGCCGTGGTGTGGAAGAGCAAGCGCGTCCCCGGCAGGAAGGTCAGGCCCAGGAGCAACGCGCCGATGAAGACGGCCAGCCAGAGCCAGCGGTTCGGAGGACGCGACGCCCACACCGACTGACGCCGACTGCGGCACGAGAAGGCGTGCACGAGGGGCGAGGCACCGAGCGTGGCGTAGGCCATGGTGCGGGCCATGGCCGAGGCCGTCGCGGCGTCGACGTCAGCGGGCAAGAGCCAGGGCATGAGGCTGGGCGATGCCGTGAGCAGGAGCGCGGCGCCGGCCATCACCATGCCGACGAAGAGCATGCCCAACAGCTCGCGCCGACCCAGGATGCCCTGGGAGGGCGAGCGCGGAGGCGAGAGCATCAAGTCGCTCGCCGCCGGATCGACGCCCAGCGCGAGGGCCGGCAGCCCGTTGGTGATCAGGTTGATCCACAAGAGTTGAATGGGCAGCAGCTCGGGCATGCCACCGAGGATCGACACCGCCAGCACGGCGATCACGAGGCCCGCGTTGGAGCTGCCGAGGAAGAAGATGAACTTCCCCAGCGCGTCGAAGATGCCTCGGCCCTCGCGGATCGCGCGCACGATGGTCGTGAAGTCGTCGTCGGCGAGCACCATGTCGCCAGCCTCTCGGGCCACGTCCGTGCCGCTCTTGCCCATGGCCACGCCGATGGAGGCGCGACGCAAGGCGGGCGCGTCGTTCACGCCGTCGCCGGTCATGGCCACCACCTCGCCGCAGCGCTCGAGGGACTCGACCAGGCGCAGCTTCTGTTCCGCGCTCATGCGCGCGAAGACGGACACGCTCTTCACGCGAGCATCCAGCTCCTCGTCGCTGAGCTGTTCGAACTCGCGCCCTTCGAGCACCTCGGCGTCGGACGCCTCGATGCCGAGCTCCTTGGCCACACGCGCCGCCGTGTGGGGGTGATCGCCCGTCACCATGGCGACGTGCACGCCCGCGCACTGGCATTCGCGCACGGACTCCTTCACGCCACGTCGCGGTGGATCGTCCATGCAGGCCGCGCCCAGATACACGAACTCGCGCTCGGGATCCTCGCCTCCCCCGTCGCCGCGCGCCAGACACAGCACGCGTCGACCGAGCGCCGCCTCCGCCTCCACCCGTACTCGCTCTTCGTCTCGTGCAGCCTCGTCGAAGGGCATGAGCTCGCCTGCGACCAGACGCGTGGAGGAGCGCTTCAGGATCTCTTCGGGCGAGCCCTTCGCCCACACGCGCTCGACTGCGTCGTCCCCGCGCACGATCACGCTCATGCGCTTGCGCTGCCCAGAGAAGGGCAGCACGCGGACGCGCGTTCGGCTGGCCATGACGCCTTCATCAGTGAGGCCGAGCTTGCGCCCGAGCACCAAGAGCGCGCCCTCGGTCGGATCGCCGACCACGCTCGTCGCGTCGCCCTCGGTCTCGGGCTCCTCCAGCGCGGCGTCGTTGCAGATCACGGCCGCCAGCGCGAGCTCGCGCAAGGTCTCCTCGGGCAGTGCGCCGTTCGTGGGCGGCACGACCTCGCCCTCCACGGCCAGGCCGTCGCCCGTGACGTCGAAGCGTTGCCCCTCGACCAGCACGCTGCGCACGACCATGGCGCCGCTGGTGAGGGTGCCCGTCTTGTCCGTGCAGAGTGTGGTGATCGCGCCGAGCGCCTCCACGGCGGGCAGGTGCCGCACGATGGCGCCGCGTCGCGCCATGCGCAGCGTCCCGAGACCGAGGGAGATGGTGGTGATGGCGGGGAGCCCCTCCGGGATCGCGGCCACGGCCAGGCTGACCGCCGTCAGCAGGAGGACGGCGATGCTCTCGCTCCCGCGCAGCATGCCGAGGGCGAAGAGCAGCGCGCTCGAGGCCACGCAGACCACCAGGATCTGTCGGCCCAGGACCAGCATGCGACGCTCGATGGGAGTCGGCGGCGGCTTGGTGCCGGCGAGCAGCGCTCCGATGCGGCCCACCTGGGTGCGAGGCCCCGTCTCCACGACCAGGGCGCGAGCCGAGCCGCGCGCCACGCTGGTGCCGAAATAGACCATGTCGACGCGATCCGCCAGGGACGTGTCCGCGTCGACGGGATCGGGCGCGAGCTTGGTCACGAGCGAAGACTCGCCCGTGAGCGCGGCCTCCACCGTGGCTAGATCGTGGGCCTCGAGCAGGCGCATGTCCGCGGAGACGGCGTCCCCGGCTTCGAGCATGACCAGGTCGCCGGGGACCAGCAGGCTGGCGTCGATGTCCGTGCGCTTGCCGCCGCGAATGACGCGGGCGGTGGGCGCCGCCATGCGCTCGAGGGCCAAGAGGGACGCCGCGGCCTTGCGCTCCTGGAAGAGCCCGAGCCCCGCGTTCAGGAGCACGATGATCAGGATGGCGCCGCTGTCGCCGTAGCGCACGACGAGCGGCGCGTCGGAGTCCGAGGTGGCCGCCAGGAAGGCGGCGACGCCGGCGGCCACGATCAGCGCCAAGACCAGAGGATCGGCGAGCTGGGCCAACAGGCGCAGCACGAGGGAGGGAGGGCGGGCTCGGGGCAGCGCGTTCTCGCCGAAGCGTTCGGACTTTTTCCGCACGCGCTCTGCGTCGAGCCCCTTCGTGCGATCCGCGTCCAGGCGCGTGCAGATCTCCTCGACCTCGAGGGCGTGCCAGCTTTGGATTGCGTCGTCGCCCGAAACCGTCACAAGTGCAC
>JAACVI010000042.1 GCA_009992505.1 Myxococcales bacterium | reverse complement strand
CGACGGCCGGAACGTGGCCGGAGGCAGTGACAGCACATGCGCCTTGCGCGCCACCGGCGGTGTGAGCTGCTGGGGCAGCAACACCTATGGTCAGCTCGGCGACGGCACCAACGTCAGCCGCACATCGCCGGTTGTGGTCGTGCCATGACCGCTCGGTGATGCGTCCGGGCTGGGCAAGCCTCGTCCCCTACGGCGAGCTGCGCGACGCTTGGACATTCACGGCATGCCTCAGGCCTCGGCGTGCGCTTGCGGGCTGCCGTCCGTGCTCGCCTCGCGTTCGAACACGAGCTCGCCCTGTTTCGCGTCGACGCGGATGGTGTCTCCGGGGCCGAAGGCGCCGCTGAGGAAGGCCTGCGCCAGCGGGTTCTCGAGGTGCTGCTGGATGGCGCGCTTGAGCGGCCGCGCGCCGTACGTGGGGTCGAAGCCGAGGTTCGCGAGCAGGTCCTTGGCGTCGTCCGTGAGCGCGAGGTGCATGTCGCGATCGCGCAGCCGCGCTTCGAAGCGCTTCAGCTGGATGCCGACGATCTCGCGCACCTGCGCGCGGTCGAGGCGGTGGAAGATGATGGTCTCGTCGAGCCGGTTGAGGAACTCGGGCCGGAAGGCGCGGCGCAGGTCCTCCATGACCGAGGCGCGCATCTCGGTGTCGTCGCTCATCTCCATGATGTGCGAGGAGCCGACATTCGAGGTCATGATGATGACGGTGTTGGTGAAGTTGACCGTTCGACCCTGACCGTCCGTCAGACGTCCGTCGTCGAGCACCTGCAGCAGCGTGTTCCACACGTCGGGGTGCGCCTTCTCCACCTCGTCGAAGAGCAAGACGGAGTAGGGACGACGACGCACGGGCTCGGTCAGCTGTCCGCCCTCTTCGTAACCGATGTAGCCGGGAGGCGCGCCGATCAGTCGCGAGACGGTGTGCTTCTCCATGTACTCGCTCATGTCGATGCGGATCATCGCGCGCTCGTCGTCGAAGAGGAAATCCGCCAGCGCACGCGCGAGCTCGGTCTTGCCGACGCCCGTGGGTCCCAAGAACAGGAAGCTGCCGACGGGCCGGTTGGGGTCGCCGAGGCCCGCACGGGAGCGTCGCACGGCGTTCGCCACCGCCACGACCGCTTCGCGTTGACCGACGACTCGCTCGCCCAGGCGATCTTCCATGGAGAGCAGCTTGGACTTCTCGCTCTCGAGCATCTTGCTCACGGGCACGCCGGTCCAGCGTGAGACCACGGCCGCGATGTCTTCGTCCGTGACCTCTTCCTTGAGGTAGGAGCCTTCGCCCTGGGCGCCGTCGAGCGCGCTCTGGGCCGTCTCCACGGCCTTCTCGGCCGCAGGGATCTCGCCGTATTGGATGCGCGCCGCGGTCTCGAAGTCGGCCGTGCGCTGCGCGCGCTCCAGGTCGATCTTCAACTGCTCGACCAGCGCCTTCTTCTCGCGGATCTCCGTGATGAACTGCTTCTCGCGCTGCCACTGCGCGACCTTGCCGCTCTTCTCCTCGTTCAGATCGCTGAGCTCATGCTCCAGATCCACGAGGCGCTTCTTGCTCGCGCTGTCCTTCTCCTTCTTCAGCGCCTGCTTCTCGATCTCGAGCTGCATCGCGCGCCGCTCGAGCGTGTCGATCTCCACGGGCATGGAGTCGATCTCCATCTTCAAGCGGCTGGCCGCCTCGTCCACCAGGTCGATGGCCTTGTCGGGCAGGAAGCGGTCTGTGATGTAGCGGTCGCTGAGCGTGGCCGCGGCGACGATGGCCGCGTCCTGAATGCGGATGCCGTGGTGGACCTCGTAGCGCTCCTTCAGACCACGCAGGATGGCGATGGTGTCGGGCACGGTCGGCTCTCCCGTGAACACGGGTTGGAAGCGTCGCGCGAAGGCCGCGTCCTTCTCGATGTACTTGCGGTACTCGCTCAGGGTCGTGGCGCCGATGCAGCGCAGCTCGCCGCGCGCGAGGGCGGGCTTGAGCATGTTGCTCGCGTCCATGGAGCCTTCCGCCGCGCCCGCGCCCATGATGGTGTGCAGCTCGTCGATGAACAGGATGATGCGCCCGCTGGCGTCCTCGATCTCCTTCATCACGGCCTTCAGGCGCTCTTCGAACTCGCCGCGGAACTTGGTGCCGGCCACCAGGGATCCGAGATCGAGGGCGAGCAGGGTCTTGTCCTCGAGGCTCGAGGGCACGTCGCCCTGGGCGATGCGATGCGCGAGTCCTTCGACGATGGCGGTCTTTCCCACGCCGGGCTCGCCGATCAGGATAGGGTTGTTCTTGGTGCGGCGGCTGAGCACCTGCATTACGCGGCGGATCTCCTCGTCGCGGCCGATCACGGGATCGATCTTGCCGTCGCGCGCCATCTTGGTGAGGTCGCGCGTGTACTTGTCGAGCGCCTCGTACTTGCCCTCGGGATCGGGGTCGGTGACGCGCTGGCTGCCGCGCACCTGCTGCAGTGCCGCGAGCAGCTCGTTGCGCCCGAGGTTCGAGCTGTCGAGCAGCTTCTTCATCTGGCGCTCTTCCGTGAACGCCAACAGCACGTGCTCCGCGGACGTGTACTCGTCCTTCAGGTCCTCCGTCTCCTTCCAGGCCCGAGTCAGCACCTCACGCAGGCGCCGGGAGATGCCGGGCTCGGCTCCGCCGCTCACCGTGGGCAGGCTCCCGAGGCTCGCCTTGGCGGCCTCCGTCAGGCTGGCGACGTTGCCTCCGGCCTTCTTGACGATGGAGCTGGTGATGCCCTCCGGGATCTCGAGCAGGGCGAGCAGGAGGTGCTCCGGCTGGACCTCGGCGTTCTTGCGCGTGGCGGCGTTCTGGCTGGCCGCCATCAGAGCCTCTCGCGTCTTGGTCGTGAGTCGGTCGAGTCGCATGGTTCTCTCCAGAATGTCCTTGGGATGGGGTGGGAGCTGTCCACGATCCTTGCGAATTCGGGCCCTCGGACTCTCTTCCGTCCTGCTCCCTGGGGCTCGCCCCAAGCTAAGCATCGGCCTCGGCGCGTCAACGTTGACCGCACACTTTGGCACACACTTGCGGTGCCTTTCCGCCTGGCTAGGCGAGCCTCATCTGCGCAGTCGTTCATGCAGGACGGAATACACGTCTCGGCGTCCGTCGATGACCGCTACGACTCGGACGTCTCGTTTCGCCACGCGATAGATGATCCGCCAGGGCGCCACGATGAGCTCGCGATACTGGCCGACCCCTTGACGCCGCAGCTCCGGCACGACGCGTCCGGTCATCGGAGCAGACTCGAGCTGACGGAGCGCGTCGAGGAGGCGCGCCTCCACGCGCACCGCGTCCGCTGTGTTGTCATTGACGAGGATGAAATCAACGACCGCATCGAGGTCGGCTTCGACTTCCGCCGACACGCGGACGGCGTAGTTCGTCGAGCCTTCCACCTGCGGCCTCAGGTGTGGCGCTTGGCGCGCGCGCGCCGAAGTTGGGCGAGCGTCTTCGAACGGCCTTCGTCGATCGCGCGGTCGCCATCGAGGCACATCTTCAGCAGCGCGAAAGCTCGCCGCTGCTCTTCGTAGGTCTCGACGTCTAGTAGCACCGCGGCCCCCTTGCCGTTCTGCGTGATGTACACAGGCTCGCGGCGCTCGCGCACACGGTTCACGAGCTCTGCCGCGCGCTTCAGACTGGAGATGGGTTCGATGCTGGCCAAGGTGGACACAATATGACCCCAAATATGGAGATGTTCAAGGGGCTCGAACTGCACGCCGTGTCGGCGTGACGCTCGCGACGGCCCCGAAGAGGGATAGTCGTAGGCGCCAATGAACCGATATCGCGAGCTACTGAAACAAGTACACCGCGCCACTGAACGGTTCACTCTCGTCAGCTTGGTCGCCACCAACGCCCGTCGCTTCGCTGGAGTCCCAATACGCAGTGACAGCCATCGTGTCTCTGCTCGAGGCGACCACGCTCCCAGATTCGGCGCTGAAACCGTGCTCGTGCATGATGCTAGGAGTGTGCGCCTCCTGGATGGCGATTGCTCAACCCCATCGCGGCTCGCTCTCGGGCACAGGCGCCCTCACGGACGTGCTAGGCCTCGGCCATGACCACGCCCACGCTCACCCGCTACCTGCCCGCTCCGGGTGCTGCCATGGAGGCAGAGGGGCTCTCGGACATGCTCCTCGATGGCTTCATGGCCTACGTGCAGGAGCTCGGGCTCGAGCTCTACCCGGCGCAGGAGGAGGCCATCCTCGAGCTCTTCGGCGGCAGCAGCGTGGTGCTCGCCACGCCCACGGGCAGCGGCAAGTCCCTGGTCGCTCTGGCCGTGGCCTTCGAGGCGCTCGCCAAGGGTCTGCGCTCCTTCTACACGGCGCCCATCAAGGCGCTGGTGACGGAGAAGTTCTTCGATTTATGCCGCGCCCTGGGCCCCGAGAACGTGGGTTTGATGACGGGCGACGCCACGGTGAACCGAGACGCGCCCATCATCTGCTGCACGGCGGAGATCCTCTCCAACCTGGCCCTGCGTGAGGGCGTGAACGCGGACGTGGACCGCGTGGTGATGGACGAGTTCCACTACTACTCGGATCGCGACCGCGGCGTGGCCTGGCAGGTGCCGCTGCTGATCCTGGAGCGCGCGCGCTTCCTCTTGATGAGCGCGACGCTGGGCGACACCGCGCGCATCGAGGAGGCGGTGGTGGAGCTGACGGGCGCGCCCTGCGTGACCGTGCGCAGCCAGGAGCGCCCCGTGCCCCTCGACTACGAGTACCGCATGACGCCCATGCACGAGACGCTGCGCGAGCTGCTCGAGCAGGGCCGAGCGCCGATCTACGTGGTGCACTTCACGCAGCGCGCGGCGACGGATCGGGCGCAGGACCTGATGAGCGTCGACTACCTGACGAAGGACGAGAAGCGCGCCATCAAGGACGAGCTCCACGGCGCGCGCTGGCCCACGCCCTTCGGCAAGGAGCTGTTGCGTTACCTGCAGCATGGCGTGGGCGTGCATCACGCCGGCCTCTTGCCGCGCTACCGACGCGTGGTGGAGAAGCTGGCGCAGAAGGGCATGCTCCGGATCATCTGCGGCACCGACACGCTGGGCGTCGGCGTGAACGTGCCCATCCGCACCGTGCTCTTCACCCAGCTGTGCAAGTTCGACGGCGAGAAGGTGGGCGTGCTCTCCATCCGCGACTTCCAGCAGATCGCCGGACGCGCCGGTCGACGCGGCTTCGACGCGCTCGGATCCGTCGTGGCCCAGGCGCCGGAGCACGTGATCGAGAACGAGTCCATGCGGCAGAAGGCGGTCGGGGACGCCAAGAAGCAACGCAAGATGAAGGCCAAGAAGCCGCCCGACAAAGGCTACGTGCACTTCGACGAGGCGACCTTCGACAAGCTCCGAAGCAGCGCGCCGGAGGCGTTGATTCCGCGCTTCCGCGTCACCCACGGCATGCTGCTCGACGTGCTCGCGCGGCCCGACGAGGACGGCTGCAAGGCCATGAAGAGCCTGCTCCGCAAGAGCCACCTCTCGCGCAAGCAGATGTTCTCGGAAGGACGTCGCGCCATCTCCATGCTGCGCGCGCTGCTCGACGCGGACGTGATGCGCCGGAGCGAAGACGGCTTCGTCGTCGCCGGTGATCTGCAGAACGACTTCTCCCTGAACCAATCGCTCAGCCTGTACGCCGTCGAGGCAATCGAGTCGCTCGACCCAGAGTCCAAGGCCTACGCGCTCGATGTCGTCAGCGTGATGGAGGCGATCCTCGAGAACCCCGGCGTGGTGCTCTTGAAGCAGGTGGACCTGGCGAAGACGCGCGCCATCAACGCCATGAAGGCGGAGGGCGTCGAGTACGACGAGCGCATGAAGGAGCTCGAGAAGATCGACCGGCCCAAGCCGCTGGCGGAGTTTCTCTATCTGACCTTCGACGAGTTCCGCGAGCATCACCCCTGGCTCGAAGGAGAGAACGTGCGGCCCAAGAGCATCGCCCGGGACATCTGGGAGAAGGGCATGAGCTTCAACGACTGCATCAAGGAGTACGGCCTCTCGCGCGCCGAGGGTGTGCTCTTGCGCTACCTCTCGCAGGCCGTGAAGGCGCTGGTGCAGAATGTGCCCGAGGACGCCAAGACGGACGAGCTGTACGAGATCACGGAGTCGCTCGCGGCGACCGTGCGCGCCGTGGACGCGAGCTTGCTCGACGAGTGGGAGCGCCTGAGCGATCCGGAGAAGCTCGCCGCCGAGGTCGAGGTCGAAGAGGAGGAGCCCGACATCACGCGCGACAAGAAGGCCTTCACGGCCATGGTGCGCAACGCGAGCTTCTGGCTGGTGCGCGCGCTCGGCATGCACCGCTTCGAAGACGCGGCCGAGTCGTTGGCCGAGAGCGAGGACGTGTGGGACGTGGAGCGCCTGGCCGCGGCCATGGCGACCTTCTCGGAGGCACACGGTGAGCTGCGCATGGACGCCGAGGCGCGCGCGCCGAAGAACCTCCTGATCACCGAGGGCGCGGACGCCTGGATGCTCACGCAGATCCTGCTCGACGATCAGGACGATCGCGACTTCCGCTTCGAGGCGCGCGTGGATCTGGCCCTCGCGCGCAG
>JAACVI010000041.1 GCA_009992505.1 Myxococcales bacterium | reverse complement strand
ACGAAAGAGGCCGCGGCCCCCACTCCCATCGGGGGCTCGCGGCCTTGGTCGATCAAGGCCCGTGTGGGCTGTCGTCCGCTCAGTTGACGATGTAGACGCGCTCGCCGCGTTGCAGGAAGCCGATGATCTGATTCGCCGCCGCGAGGCCGGCGTTGAAGTTGGCCTCCTCGGTCTGGGCGCCCATCTTCTTGGGCGTCATGAAGAAGCGCTTGGCGAAGTCGGTCTTCAGCGCCGCCTCGGTGGGTTCGCTGGGGCCGATGTCGGTCAGGTACTGCAGGTCGGAGCGCCCCTTCATGGCCGCGAGCAGGCCCGCCTCGTCGATCACTTCCTTGCGCGCCGTGTTTACCAGCGTGCCGCCCTTCGGCATGAACATGAGCAGCTTCTCGCCGATGGAGCTCTTGGTCACGGGCGTGTTCGGGATGTGCAGGGAGACGTACTGGCAGCTCTTGTACAGCGCCTCGACGCTTTGGACGGGCTTGGCACCCGTGGCCTCGATCACCTTGGCGTCGACGAAGGGATCGAAGGCCGAGACTTCCATCTCGAAGCCCTTGGCCAGGCGCAGCACGTTCATGCCGACGTTGCCCAGGGCGTGGATGCCCAGGGTCTTGCCGCGCAGCTCGGTGCCGGACTTGCCGTCGAAGCCGCCGCGCGCGGCGTAGATCATCATGCCGAAGGCGAGCTCGGCCACGGCGTTGGAGTTTTGGCCGGGCGTGTTCATCACGGCGATGTCCTTGGCCTTGGCCGCGGCACAGTCGACGTTGTCGTAGCCCGCGCCAGCGCGCACCACGAGCTTCAGCGCCTTGCCGGCGGCGAGTACGCCCGCGTTGATGTCGTCGCTGCGGACGATCACGGCCTGGGCATCGGCGATGGCCGAGAGCAGCGCCGCCTCGTTCGGGTACTTCTCGAGCACCTCCACACGCAGGCCAGCGTCTTCCAGTCTCTTCACGACGGCATCTTTGGCGTCGGCGGAGAAGGGCTTCTCGGTTGCGATCAGGACCTTGGGGGCGTTCTCGGTCATGGCGGCTCCTATGGTTGCAGCGAAATCGGGCAGCGCCGAGCTTCTACCGCGCCGAGTCGGGTCGCGCACGCCACTAGATCAATCGCGGCCCTCGGGCCTCGCCACGCGCGGGCGTCCCCGGCCCACTCGGGGGCGCGGGGAGCCTTTCGCGTCGTGTCTTCGTCAGGGCGGCGCGTGCCGTCCTGGTCGTCCGCTGCGTTGGGTCAGTGCAGTTCGCGTCGCGCGACCACGATCTCGCTGGGCGAGACGACGTCGCGGTTCTGCTCGGCCGTGACGATCAGCGTCACGCCCGAGTTCGGCGTCGTGGCGCGCATGGTGCCCGAGCGATCGCTGTCGTCGTACTCCAGGACGCCGGCCTTCTGGGGCTGGCCACCGTCTTCTTGCAGCCAGACCACGTAGGTCGTGAGGCCGTCGCCGAGCCGCGCGGGAGGCGGCAGGTGCTCCATCTCGACCAGGACCATGTGACTGCCGCCCTCGATCTCCGAGACGGTGGCGGTGCCATCGGTGCCGGCGGCGCGGGCCGTACCCGTCAGTGCGAACTCGGCAGGTCCACCGCAGGCGGTGAGGGAGCCGAGCAGAAGAAGGGAGAGCGCCAGAAGCCAGTGTGTCATTCGCATCGCATTGTCTCCTCGACCACCATGGGTCGATCTTGATCTCCGACCCTCGAAGGTCGGCATTGGACCCCGACCTACGGTCGGAGCGTCATTTCAGTACATCAATCGTCGTCGTCGGGCTCCAGGAGGTGCCTCTCGAGCAGCGCGGCGGAGAGCTCCACCAGGTCGCGTTCGGTGATGATACCTACCAAATGGCCGTCGTCGACCACAGGCAGGCAACCCACCCGCTGCCGACGCATGACGCGCATGGCGTCAAGGGTGGGCGTCTCACGACTGACGGTGAAGAGATCCGTGCGCATCACGTCGCGAACGGCCATCGGCGTGTCGTCCGTGGAGGTGCGTTGGGTGAGCAGCCGCAGCAACATGCGGTGGCTGACGACGCCCAGGAGCCGCCCCTCGTCGTCCTCGACGGGCACGTGCCGCACGTGCTTCCAATCCATCACGCTGGCGGCCAGATCGATCAGATCGCCCGGGCGCACGGTGAAGACGTCGGTGGACATGAACTGACCGACGGTGCGGTAGCTCTGGCGACGTTCGCCCACGTCCGCGGGGGTGAGCACGGGCCAGGCGTGCACGGGTCGGCCGCTGAGCTGATTCGTCATCAGCGCGCCGACCAGGGTGCGCTCCCGGATGTCGAGGCTCTCCTTCTCGAGGTTGGCCAGGGACGCCAGCGCCCAGCGGGCGCCGGTCTGTCGCGAGCGCACGCGCTCCTCGATCACGCCCAGGTAGCGCTCGATGTCAGGCGCGTCGATGTGCGAGCGCTCCAGGCCCCTCTTGGCCAGCGGCAAGAGCTCGTCGAGGATCAGCTCGGCGGCGTGGATCTGCTTTCCGCCGATCCAGGTCATGCGGGCATCGAGCCCATCGCGCGCGGCGCGCAGGAAGTTCTCCTTGGCGTGGTCGAATTCCATCACCTCGGTGATGTCGGGATGGACCTCGGGCAGGCCGCTCATCAGGCCGAAGAAGAAGGCGGCGTTGGCCACCTCGTCGATCACCGTGGGCCCTGAGGGCAGCACGCGATTCTCGATGCGCAGGTGCGGCTTGCCGTCCGAGATGCCGTAGCAGGCGCGGTTCCAGCGGTAGACCGTGCCTCCGTGCAGACGCAACGCCGAGAGGGGCGGGATGTCGCCACGGCGCAGCACGTTCAGGGGGTTCTCCTCGACCTGGGCCGAGAGCACGACACGGAAGCGAGCGATCTGCTCCTGGTAGACCTCCATCACGGAGTCGCGCACCCAGGCGTTGCCGAAGCTGACCCGAGGCGGCAGCCCGCGCGCGACCAGGGTGCTCGAGCGCGAGTCGATGGCGCCCATGAAGAGCGCGATGCGCGTCTCATGCCACAGTCGCTTGCCCAGGAAGAAGGGCGAATTGACGGCCGCCGACAGCACGGGGCCCGTGATCGCTTGAGCGATGTTGTACAGGCGCGCGAACTCGTCCGGGGCGACCTGGAAGTGCACCTGGAAGCTGGTGTTGCAGGCCTCGAGCATCACGTTGTCGTGGGTCGTCTCGAGCGTGTCGACGCCCTCGATGCGCACGCGGAATTGTCCGCCGCGAAGCCGCGCGAGGGCGTCGTTCAGCGCGCGGTAGCGGGCCTCGGGCATCATGTTCTCGAGGCTGAGGTCGCCGCGATGGATGGTCGGCAGGATGCCCGTCAGGGCCACGTCGGCGCCCAGCTC
>JAACVI010000040.1 GCA_009992505.1 Myxococcales bacterium | reverse complement strand
GCGGTGTCGATGGAGAGCGGGAACGAGTCCGAGAGGTAGCGCTCGGCGTCGTGGATCTCGTCGCCAGGTGCGGGCTCCGTGACCATGCGGCTCAGGTGTTCGAAGAAGCCGTCCATGGCCTGGCCCGTGACGGCGGTGCGTACGGAGGCCGAGGCGGTGAACGTGCCCACGTCCACCATCTCGTCCACGCGACTGTAGGCGCCGTAGGTCAAGCTGCGGCGCTCGCGCAGATCCATGAAGAGACGGGAAGCGGCCGAGCCGCCGAGCACTTGGTTGGCGACGGCCAGCGGGATCCAATCCGGCGAGTTGCGACGAATGGCCAGGTTGCCGATGGAGATCACGGATTGGACCGAACCGGGACGGTCGACCAGCACGACCTCGCGCGCGTCACGCGTGGGCGGCGCGGCATATGGGGGAGCCGGAACCGCCGGGCCGTCCCAGCGAGCGAAGGCGCGGGCCGCCGCCGCCTGGGCCACGTCGGGGCTCACGTCGCCGGCGACGACCAAGAAGGCGTTGCTGGGCACGAAGTAGCGTCGATGCCAGCGCTGGAGCTCGGCGCGACGGATGGCGTGCACCACCTCGGGCGTGGTGTCCACGTGGGCGTAGGGATGGTTCCCGTACAGGCGCTTGTAGAACTCGCGCTGCGCCAGGTAGCTCGGCTGCTTGGTCATCAGCGACAGGCGGTCCGTCTCGCGACGCTTCAGCTTGTCGAGCTCGTCCTGGCGAAACGCCGGATTCATGGCCACGTCCGCCAGCAGATCCATCGCCTCGTCGAGCTGGCCCGAGAGGGCGCGCATCACCAGGTAAGTGTTCTCCTGACTGGCGTTCACGGACATGTCGGCGCCCATGAAGTCGACGGCCTCCGCGACCTGAGCCGCGCTCTTCGTGCGCGTGCCCTCCTGCAGCATCGAAGCCGTGAGCTGCGCCAGCCCGGGGCGATTGGCCGGATCGGTCTCGCTGCCGCTGCGAATCACGAGCCGGAGGTAGACGACCGGCAGCGCGTGCGACTCGACCGTGTTCACCTCGAGGCCATGGGCCACGGTGGCGCGGGCCACGGGCGGGAAGTGCACGTCGTGCGACGGCCCCGACTCGGGCGGCGCTTCGTGCTCGACCGCCGTGGGCTCTTCGTCCCCGGCGGATGTGTCACCGGGCGTGGGCTCCAGCGTCGGATACTCCGGCACGGGCGTTGGAGGAGCTCCACAGCCGCCGACGGCGCTCAGGCCGCCGGCCGCCAAGAGTCCGGACATCAGCGCGAGCAGGCTGAGTCTGCCACTGGTCATGTGGGTCCGCTTCATCGCAGACCTCCTTCCGTCGTCGCGGATTGGGGCACGGCGAAGTGTCCTTCGGCCGCAGCTGGGGCAGCTTCGGCTGCGTCCGCGGGTCCGGGCACGATGTCGAGCACCGTGCGATTGGTGGCCGGGAAGTAGCGAGCCGCCACGCGCTTCACGTCCTCGGCGGTCACGGCCGTGTAGCGCGCGAGCTCGGCGCGGAGCAGGCCCGCGTCGCCGAAGTACAGCTCGAACTCGGCCAGGTTGCGCGCCCGCTGCAGGTTCGACTGCAGCCCGAAGACGAAGGCGGAGTTCATGCGGTTCTTGGCCTTCTCGAGCTCGCGCGGCGTGATGCCCGCCTGGGCGATGTGGTCGAGCTCGCTGAAGATCACGCGCTGTGCCTCGGCCGGCTCGTGACCGTGGGCCATCAGACCCCAGAAGCTGAACAGATCGGGTCCGCGTCGATCATCGGTCGAGACCTGCACGTCCTGGCAGAGCTCGTCCTCCTTCACCAGCTTCTGGTACAGCCGCGACGACTCGCCATCCCCGAGGATCGTCGACAGCAGCTCCAGGGCGTAGTGGTCCGCCGAGCGCGCGGGCGGGATGTGATAGGCGATGTGGAATGCGGGCAGCTCGGCCAGCGCGTCGTGCATCGTCTCCCTGCGCTCCGCCGTCTGGGGCGCGAGCGGACCGGGCTGATACGCCGGCACGTCGTGGCGCGGAATGGTCGCGAAGTACTGGCGCACCAGCGCCATCGCCTGCGCGGGCTCGAAGTCCCCCGAGATGCTCAGCACCGCGTTGTTGGGCGCGTAGTAGGCGTCGTGGAACTGGCGCACGGCCTCGAGCGGCGCGTTCTCCAGATCCTGGACCTCACCGATGGTCGAGTGGGAGTAGGGCCAATAGGAGCCGTAGGCGAGCTCGTTGATGCGCAGCATGGACGGCGCGTAGGGCTGGTTGTCGACGCGCTGTCGGCGCTCCTCGATCACCGTGGCCCGCTGGTTGTCGAAGTTCTCCTGGGTGATGCGCAGCGAGCGCATGCGATCCGCCTCGAGGAAGAGCCCCAGGGCGAGCTCGTTGCTGGGCAAGGTCTCGAAGTAGTTCGTGCGATCCTCGCCCGTCGTCCCGTTCATGCTGCCGCCGCGGTTCATGATCAGCGAGAAGTGCTGACCCTTTTCCACGTTGGCCGAGCCCTGGAACATCATGTGCTCGAAGAGGTGGGCGAAGCCCGAGCGCCCCTGCTCCTCGTTGCGCGATCCGACGTCGTAGTAGATCGCCACGGCCACGGTGGGCACCGTGTGGTCGACGTTCAGCACCACCCTGAGGCCGTTGCCGAGGGTCTCGCGCTGCACGGAGATCCCGGCCAGGGCCGAGCCTGCACCGCTCGGTTGGGGCAGACCGGCCGCGATCTCGCCCAATGCGGGGCCGGCCGGCAGCAAGACAGCGCACGCGAGCGCCAGGTTCAGAATATGCTTCATCTCGGATGACCTCCGGGTCGATGCGCCACGCATAACACGCCGACGCTTCACACCCAACCGCTGCGGCGAGCTGCCGGCGCGCCCTACGCACGCAGGACGTCAACACGCCTCGGCCTCCATGCGTTCCCTCGCCACGCTCGCGCCGCGTGACGACGCCCACGGCTGCGCCTGGGCGGATTGACAGACGCCGCCCCACGTCGCCATTCTGCGCGGCCATGAAAGCCGCCATCCTCACCCTCGGCACGGAGCTCACCCGCGGAGAGCTCGTCGATCAGAATGGCGCCTGGCTGGCGGACGAGCTGACGTCCCTCGGGCTCGACGTGCTGGCTCAGCTCACCGTGGACGATGACCGCGAGCGCATCAAGCGAGCGCTGGGCGGCCTGGCCCCTGAGGTGGACGTCGTGGTCGCGACCGGTGGGCTCGGGCCGACCAGCGACGATCTGACGGCCGAGTCCGTGGCGTCCCTTCTGGGCGAGCCGCTGATCCGCCATCACGACGTGATCGACCGCATCCAGCAGCTCTGGCGAAGCCGCGGCCGCGAGATGCCGCCCTCCAACGCCAAGCAGGCGGATCTGCCCGAGAGCGCCCAGATCCTGCCGAATCCCGTGGGCACGGCCCCGGGCTTCCGCGTGACCATCGAGGGCGCCGACGCCTTTTTCATGCCGGGCGTGCCCCGCGAGATGCGACGGATCTTCACCGACTCGGTCGCGCCCGCCCTGGCGCCGCGCGTGTCCCGTCGTTCCCACCAGATCCACCTGCGCACCTTCGGTCGCAGCGAGTCCGATCTGGCGGACGCCCTCACGGGTGTCGAGGAGGCCTATCCCGGCGTCACCCTCGGCTACCGCGCCCATTTTCCCGAGATCGAGCTGAAGGTGCTGGCGCGTGCCGGTGACGAGCTCGCCTCCGAGCGCCTGGCCGCCGAGGCCGCCGCCGAGCTGCACCGCCGCCTGGGAGACACGATCTTCGGCGATCGCGACGACACCTTCCCCGGCGTCGTCGGACGCGAGCTGCGCGACCGTGGCCTGACCCTCGCTCTGGCCGAGTCCTGCACCGGCGGCCTGGTGGGCGCGAAGCTGACCTCCGTGCCCGGCAGCTCGGACTTCCTGCTCCTCGACGCGGTCGTGTACGCCAACTCGGCCAAGGAGAAGGTGCTCGGCGTGCGTCAGGAGACCCTTCGTGGCCACGGCGCCGTCAGCGCGGAGACCGCCGCCCAGATGGCCGAGGGCGCGCGCCGCCTGACCGACGCCGATCTCGCCGTCTCCATCACCGGCGTGGCGGGTCCCGGGGGCGGCACGGACGAGAAGCCCGTCGGCACCGTGTACTTCGGCGTCGCCCGCGCGGGCGCCCGGACCCACACCTTTCTGCGCAATCTCCCCGGAGATCGTGGCCGCATCCGCGAGCTCGCCGCCTACGTGGCCATGGAGGCCATTCGCCGCGCCGCCCGTGGAGAGCGCCTCCCGGGCGCCCCCAAAGCCTGACGCGCGCCCGATTTTTCTGCTCCTCAGGGCATCCATTGCTTGCAACGGCAAGCCCCCTGGTCTAAACAGATGTTCAGGAGGTTCCCATGGCAGTGGATCCGAACAAGCAGAAGGCGTTGGGGCTCGCGCTGGGCACCATCGAGAAGGCATTTGGC
>JAACVI010000307.1 GCA_009992505.1 Myxococcales bacterium | reverse complement strand
CTACCCAACACTCTTACCTCATGACGGATTCCACCAAAATCAACAAATCCTTCCAGCCCGGGAGCCGCCTAATTTCCGAGGTTTATGCCCCTCTCTCCCAACGTGTCAGGACGTCAGGGCCCTCTGCTCCACCTTCGACACGTTCGCCGCCCGGCCGTCACTCCTCGCCGGTCATGTGGCCCGATTTCTTTGATCCACGTTCCATGCGTTACTGGTTAGATGTCTCGGCATAGGCGGACGTGAACAGATCGGGATAGCCGTCGCCGTCCACATCGCCAGCGACCTTCACGACGTCCCCGGTCAGAGCCACTGTCGTGGACGGATTCGGATGATCGACGGTCACACCGCATCCATCCGCCCAGCGCGGCATGATGCGCGCCTCCGTGGCGTCGCCAGCATGGCAGGCGTCGCCGAGCAGGACTTCACCTGCGGCGAGCGAGCTCCCATCCGACGTCGTGCACAAGGGCGGACCCGAGTGCGAGCCAGCGCAGGCGGCGACGAGGACGGACAAGCCGAAGACGGTGCTCCATGGTCGCACCGATGTCATCGGCGCCCGAAGATCGCAGCCCAGGTCATCGTGTCCCACGTCAGGGCCGCCGAAAAGCGTCATCGTGGAAGGATCATCGGCGTAAGTAGCCAGCGGGAACCTGCCAAGTCATTGCATGAACTACATGAAGCGCTTGTCTCTTTGCGTCTATAGTCAATTCGTTGATACTCTTTTTGCGAGACATGCCACAAGCTACTATCACGCATGTCCGGTGTACGCCGCGTGCGAAGGTACTGAACGACGGGGATCATGGGCCCAACCGGAGCGGCAGTGGGCGCGGCTCGCGCGAGCGCTTCGCCTACGGCGATCCGTCACGAGGACGGTCCGTCGAGGTAGGTAGCGGCGCCGACGTCAGGTGGGCAGCGGCATGGTTGGCGGGATCAACGGCGCCAGCAGGGACTGCGACAACGCGGCGGCGAAGACCATCAGCACGAAGGGCAGGACGGTGACCACGAACGAGGGCACGGGCTTGAGGCCCGCGGCCAGGCGCGCGGTCTGGCGCATGGAGGTGAAGTAGAGGGCGAAGGGGATGAGTAAGAGCATTGGCACGATGTAGGCGCCGGTTCCGGGGTGCTCGGCCGTGCCCATGGCGCCGAGGGGCAGACCCCACGCGGCGAGGGACGCGAGCAGGCCCTGGATCCCGGCGAGCGGCAACAAGAAGCTGCGGTAGAGCAGCCCGCGTAAGGCCGCAGCGCTCGCGCCGGCTCGTTGTTCGTCTTCTCCGCCGTAGGCGCGACACAGGCTCACGAAGCTGGCGCCGAGAGCGAGCAACTCGAGGGCCGTGATCAACAGGCCCACGCCGGCCGCGCGCGCGAGGTCAATCGCGATATCCGTCTGGCTCGGGTTATCGATCAGAGAGATGTGAAAGGTCGGACCGAAGCGCAGCGTGAAGGTGTAGGGGATGAGGCCCGAGAGCAGCGCCAGGGGCAGCGTCGTGAGCAAGGCGAAGGTGATCGCCGGACGACGCTCGAGCCGCGCGAAGCCAGGCGCCGTGCGCATGGGGTGCCCCGCCGTCGCCAGGGTCTTGAACCAGCGCGCGACGAAGCCGGCGTCCGTCTCCCACGGGATCGGCGGCGCCGCGTCGGCGCGGTCCGAGGCCAGGCAGTGCTCGCAACGATCGGCCGCGATGTGCCAGCAGGTGATGCAGGCGTCGCGTCCACACATGGGACAGCGCGCCAGGGCGGGTCGTGCCTCGTGCTCGGAGCAGGTCGCTCCGTCCGGCGCCGAGCGATCTGGAATCTCGGACTGGGGCTCGTCGCTCACGCCAGCTCGAGGAAGAGGAGCTCCGGATTCTCGAGATACTCGATGATGTCGTAGGCGAACGCCGCGCCGATGTGCCCGTCCACGATGCGATGATCGAAGGAGAGGCTCAGCAGCATCACGTTGCCGATCACGATCTCGCCGTCACGCACCACGGGCTTCTGCTTCATCTGGTGCACGCCCAGGATGCCAACCTCGGGGAAATTCAGCACCGGCGTGGCGAAGAGCCCGCCCTGCTTGCCCAGCGAGGTGATGGTGAAGGTCGAGCCTGACAGCTCATTGGACGCGAGGGTGCCCGCGCGCGCGCCTGCGCCGAGGCGATCGATCTCGCGCGAGATGTCGAGCAGGCTGCGCTTGTCCGCCTGCGTGATCACCGGGACCATCAGGCCCGACTCCGTCGCCGCCGCCATGCCGATGTTGTAGTAGCCGCGGTACACGAGCTCGTTGCTCGTCTCGTCGAGCGCGCTGTTCAGCACGGGCGTCTTCTTCAGCGCGGCGCACACGGCCTTCACGATGAAGGGCAGGTAGCTGAGCTTCACGCCCGCCGCCTGAGCCGCCGGTTGCATGCGCGCGCGCATGTCGATCAGATGATCGACGTTGCACTCCTCCACGAAGGTGAAGTGCGCAGCCGTGTTCTTCGACTGCTGCATGCGCTGGGCGATCTTGCGGCGGATGCCCACGAAGGGCTTGCGCGTCTCGAGCGCGCTCAGCTCGGCCGGCGTCTGGATCGCGACCGCGGCGGCCTTCGGTGGCGCGGCGGAGCGAGCGCTGGTCGCCCCGCCGCCTGCGAAGGCGCGCACGTCAGCCTTGGTCACGCGCTCGCGCATGCCGGTCGGGCGCACGCGCTTCAGGTCCACGGCGAGGTCGCGCGCGAGCTTGCGCGTGGCCGGAGTCGCCAGCGGCTTGGCGCGGAAGTAGTCGTCGGCAGCCGCCGTGGCTGCGGTCTGCGTGCTCGCCATCTGCACCGCCGCGCCGCTGCCGTTGGGCTTCTTGGCGGCGGGCTTGGTGGCGAAGAACGTCGAGCCCGGCAGGCCCTCGCGGATGTCGCCCACGGCCGTGGCGGCGGGACCGGCGTCGCTCTTGGCCTTGCGCTCCGCGGCTGCCACCGAGGGCTCCGAGGGCGCGGTCGCGGCGGATCCGGCGGTCTGGATCACGACCAGCACGTCGCCCACGTTGGCCGTTTCGCCGACGGCAAAGCGCAGCTCCGCGATCGATCCCGCGCGAGGCGCGCCGATGGTCACGGTGGCCTTGTCGGTCATCACCTCGACCATGGGATCGTCCTCGGCCACGACGTCGCCGAGCTTCACGTGCCACTCGACGATCTCGCCTTCAGCGACCCCTTCGCCGATATCCGGAAGCCTGAACTCGAATGCCATGTCTCTACCTCGGTCGCGTTCTCGTGAGTCTGGGTCGGATCGTGTGTCAGCCTCGAGAGGCTGGTTGGAATCAGTAAGCGGCGGTCTCGAGCAGCGCCGGCGTGATGCGATGCGCGAGCGGCAGGTACTCGTTCTCGAGCGTGTAGGGGAAGGGAGTGTCCCAGCCCGTGACGCGCCGGGGCGGCGCCTCGAGGTGCAGGAAGGCCTTCTCCGTGATCAGGCTGAGCAGCTCCGCGCCGAAGCCGCAGGTCTTGGGCGCCTCGTGCACGATCACCACGCGGCCCGTCTTCTTCACGCTCTCGACGATGGTGTCGATGTCGAGCGGCCAGAGCGTGCGCAGGTCGATCACCTCGACGTCGACGCCCTTCTCCGCCACCTCGGCCGCCGAGGTCAGCGCCTCGTAGAGCATCGCGCCCCATGCCAGCACGGTCACGGTCTCGCCTTCGCGCACGACCTTCGCCTTGCCGATGGGCACGGTGTACTGCTCGTCCGGCACGTCCATCTTCACGGCGCGGTACACGCGCTTGGGCTCGAAGAAGAGCACGGGATCGTTGGTGCGGATGGCGCTCGTGAGCAGACCCTTGGCGTCGTAGGGGTTCGACGGACAGATGACCGTGAGCCCGGCGGTGTGGATGAAGAGCGACTCGGGCGACTGCGAGTGGTAGTGGCCGCCGCGGATGCCGCCGCCCACGGGCGTGCGGATCACCATGGGCACCGAGTACTCGCCGCCGGAGCGGTAGCGGAACTTCGCGGCTTCGCTGACGATCTGATCGAAGGCGGGGAAGATGAAGTCCGAGAACTGGATCTCGGGCACGGGCCGGAGGCCATAGAGCGCCATGCCGATCGCGGTGCCGATGATGCCGGTCTCGGCCAGGGGCGTGTCCATCACGCGGTCCTCGCCGAACTTGTCGTAGAGGCCCTGGGTGCAGCGGAAGACGCCGCCGACCTTGCCCACGTCCTCCCCGAGGATGACGACGTCGTTGTCGCGCTCCATCTCGAGATCGAGCGCGTTGTTGATCGACTGGACTAGGTTCATCTCGGTCATCGGAAACCTCGGAAGCGGTCTTCAAGCATCGGCGGAAGTGCGGGGGCGGTGTCGGGCTCGGC
>JAACVI010000306.1 GCA_009992505.1 Myxococcales bacterium | reverse complement strand
GGATGTTCTGCCAGGGCGACTGGGCGCCGTTCCAGCGCATCAGACGTGTCCTCGGCTTGCCCTCGTCCGAGTAGTCGATGAGCGCGTAGGTCAGGCCGCTGTCCTGGCCGAGGTAGCGCAGATCGAGGTTGATCATCTTCACCCAGGTGCCGGTGTTGACCAACACCTTGCCGCTTGGCAGCTGCATGAAGCGCGGGGCGTGGCTGTGCCCCACCACCAGCGTGTGCGCGCCCCGGACCCGGTTCAGCTCGCGCGCGGCCGCGTCGTCGTAGCCCTCGCCCAGGCTCATGATCTCCTCACGCAGCAGCTTGGGGATGGCGGCCAGCCGCTTGCGCCAGGCGTGAAGGGTGAACACCCGATGGCGCAGGAAGTAGAGCGTCGACAACCACAAGAAGCGCATCACGAAGGAGGTGTCGAAGAGGAAGGAGCCGGCGAGGAAGCGTCCGAGCGGCTGGATGCGATCGATGTGGCTTCGCAGCAGCTTCATCGGGTTCATCACCTCGAGGATCCACAGGCTGCCCCAGGGCAGGTCGAGCACGACCTTGCCGTCTCGGCGCTCGCGGGTGATGGCGCGGTAGTCCACGCGGTGGATGCGCTCGAGCTGGTGGCCGTGGCGGATCTGGATGCCCTCGGGCAGGTAGTAGGTGTCCGACGCGGTGATGAAGCGGACGCGGTCCGAGGCGTCGCCGGGCGCCACGTAGCGCCGGAACAGCTCCTGAGGACCGGGAAACCACATGTCCAGGTCGTGGTTGCCGGGCAGGTAGGTGATGCGCCGACCGGGGCGTCTCAGGAAGCGCGCCAGCGCGCCCACGAAGCGCGGATGACCGTCGAGACAGAGCTGGAGCTTCTCCGTCGCCACCTCCTCCGTGATCTCGGTGGGCCAGACGCCGCCGATGCGCACTTTCAGCAGGTCGAAGATGTCCCCGTTGAGGATCAGCTCGACCTCTCGCTCGTCGCCCGCCTTTTCGTCGTAGTGGGCCAGCAGCTCCGCGAAGCGGTCGTCGTGGAAGAAATCCTCCAGCGGGTTCAGCTCGCCCTCCCGGGAACCGGTGACGAGATGCAGGTCGCTGATGATGAGGCGCTCTAGCTTCATGCGAGTGGCGTGACCCGATTCCGCGCGGGGGGGGCCGGCCTTGACTTGGCCGAAGCTACCCCGATACTGACCCCAGGGCCAATACGGTGGCGCGGGGGTCTTGGCCAACATGCACCCTGCCGTCAGCAGTGAGGCGATCATGTCAGCTCGAGTAAATTCCATGCCTTCGTCCCGCGCAGCGCTCCTCTGGCTCTTGCCTCTGCTGCTTCTCGGTTGCGGTGATCCCGCCACGCTGAGCGCACCGCCGATCATCGGCCACACCGGCGTGGACGCGACCATGCCGGACATGGACGCGGCCACCATGTTCCCGGACTCGGGCATCGGGGGCACGACCCTGCTCGTCAGCCGCGTGGCGCCCGATCACGGTCCCTTCACCGGAGGCAACGCCGCCCTCGTCCGCGGCACGGGCTTCACGGCCGACGCCACGGTCACGGTCGGTGGTCTGATGGTGCAGCCGGCCGATACCGAGCTCGTCGATCCCAACCGACTGCGGATCATCCTGCCGGCAGGTGAGCCCGGCCCGGCGGATGTCTCCGTCATGGTGGGCGGCGTCGAGTCGACCCTGCCCGCGGGCTACACCTACGACAAGATCCAGGTCGACCCGGATCGCGGCGCCGTCTCGGGTGGCACGGTCGTCACGTTGATCGGCTCGGGCACCGCCTTCGCCGACGGGGACAGCGTTCGCTTCGGCGGCTCGCCCTGCACGGATCTCATGGTCGTCTCCGAGACGCGTATGACCTGCAAGGCGCCTCCGGGTGCGCCGGGCCCGGTCGACGTGGTCGTCACCCACGCCGTCGACGCCTCCACGCTCACCATCGCGGACGGCTTCACCTACTACGACTCGACCGACCCCTTTGGCGGCGGCTTGGGCGGAGGTCCCCTCACGGGCGACATGAACGTCAGCGTGATCGACGCCACCACGGGCAATCCCGTGGCCGACGCATTCGTGATCGTGGACGAGGACCTCACGACGGATCATCAGGGCCTCACCTCCTTGATCGGGGAGATCACCTTCTCGGGGGATGACCTCGTCGGGCGCCACACGGTGCACGTAGCCAAGCATTGCTACGAGAAGACGAGCATGGTGGCTTTCGACGCCACCGACGTCACCGTCTTCCTCGTGCCCTGGATGGATCCCATGTGCGGCATGGGCTCGGGCACGCCGCCCACCGGTCGTGGTCGCAGCGGCGCATTCGTCTCGGGGGAGCTGATCTTCTTCGGTCCCAACGAGCTCGGCCCGAACCCCTGGGACAACATCCCCGATCCGCGCGAGGGCGAGACCAAGGTCGCCTACGTCTACACCACGCAGGCGTGCGCGGGGCAGGGCTCGTGTCAGAACCCCGACCCGTCCATCGGTGGCGCCCATCAGCGCATCCTCGAGACCGAGGTGGGCTCTCGCGGCTATCCCTATCGCATCTTCGCGCGCCCTGCGGGCCTGGCCGTCTACGCGCTCGCGGGCCTCGAGGACGCGGCCAACGGCAACTTCATCCCCTACGTCATGGGCGTGGGGCGCAACGTGCTCGCGGGTCCCGGCAGTGAGGTCACGGGCGTCGACGTCGACATGGACATCCCCCTCGACCACGTGCTCGACGTGCGCCTCACGGAGCTCCCCGGTCCGGCGCGCAACGGCCCGGATCGCTTCGTGGTCAACGGTGAGGTCGACCTTGGCGGCGAGGGCATCATCGAGCGCATCGTCAACGGCGAGAACATGGACACGACGCGCGGTCGCAGCGCCGAGAATCCCTTCCGCCTCTTCGCGCAGCCCGCACTGCTCGGCGCCCTCGCGGACGGTCGCTACCGCGTCGAGGCCAGCTGGGAGACGGGCGACTACGGCTCCGATCCTTCCACGCACGTGGTCGCGTCGGGCATCCGCGCGGCGGACGCCGAGGTCGTGATCGGTAACTTCCTGGGCATCCCCCAGGCCACGGCCCCAGCCTTCGGCGAGCGTCTGCCCGCCGACCGCATGCTGCGTTGGTCCAGCGACGGTCCCGACCCCGATTTGCACATGGTGCTGATGATCGGCGGCGACGGGAACCCGGCGTGGCGCCAGTTCGTTCCCGGCAACGTGCACGAATCGCCCATCCCCGATCTCTCGAGCATCCCGGAGATCGACGACATCAGCACCGGCTTCATCACCTGGGTCGTGTATGCGATTCGCATCCCAGGCTTCAACTACGACGAGCTCACCTACACCTTCTTGCAGGATCGCTTCTGGAGCGCGTGGGCGCTCGACGTGTTCGTGGCGCAGCGTTGATTCACGTCGCAGTGTTGATTCACGTCGCAGCGTTGAGCTCGGCCCGCGCTGATTCACGTCGCAGCGCTGAGTCACGTCGCAGCGCTGAGCTCGGCCCGCGCTGCCAGGTTGCTCTGACGACATGACGCTTTCTGATCCGGCTTCGCCTCGCTTCGCTTGCTCATGGAGGACCATGCCCCGGCTTCGTTCCACTTTCCCTTCCTCGCTCTTCGTGCTCGTCGTTCTCGCCTCGCTGCAGCCCGCCTGCGGCGGCGGAGGG
>JAACVI010000305.1:3392-5399 GCA_009992505.1 Myxococcales bacterium | reverse complement strand
CAGCGGCCTCCCCTCAGGGCTGATCGCGTTCGCTGTCGAGGTGGATCAGGACGTCGGCCTGGTCGAGCACGTTGCGAATCTTCATCAGCACGTCGTCGCTGATGTGATGGGCCCGCGAGAGCTTCATCTCGCCCGGCAGCTCGATGTGCACGTCGACGAAGACCATACGACCGGCGGCGCGCGTGCGCAGCTCGTGGTGACCTTGGATCGTACCCTCGGCCTGGAGCGTGGCGAGGACGCCCTCGATGGCGGCGACCTGCTCGGGGCTGGCGGCGGCGTCGAGCAGCTCGCCAACGCCCGCGCGCAATAGATGCACCGCCGACCACAGCACGTAGCCCGCGACCACGATCGAGAGCACGCCGTCGATGCGGTCGATATGCGTCGCGTAGGTCAGGCCGACGCCGCCGAGCACCGCGAGGTTGGCCCAGACGTCCGTCGAGTAGTGCAGTGCGTCGCCCGCCAGCGCCTTCGAACCCGACTTCTTCGCGACGCTCTTCAAGAAGGCGACGAGCACGAGGGTGGAGACCGCGGAGGCGGCCATGGTCCCGAGGGTGACCGCGGCCAAGCGCAGCGGCTCGGGATGGAGCACGCGCTGAAAGCCCTCGACGAAGAGGTAGACGGCGGAGCCGCCGACGAGCAGCCCTTGCGCGGCGGTCGCCAGAGCCTCGAACTTCGCGTGACCGAAGGCGTGCTCGCGGTCGGGGCCGGCTTCGGCCAGGTGGATCGCCAGGGTGTTGGCGGACGAGGCGAACACGTCCATCAAGGAGTCGACCGCGCTTGCCATCACGGCGGCGGAGTTCCCGAGGATGCCCGCGAGCAGCTTGCCCAAGGCGAGCGCGACAGCCGTCGCTACGGCGATCTTGCCGGCGCGTTGGGCGGAGCCGGCGCGTGCGCAGGACGCCGACACCTCTTGCGAGGGCTCCTCGGCCGATGATGTGGGTTGGGGCGTCATCGGGTGGTGGGTCTCGGCGAGGACAGCACGAAGTGCCAGTGACCGTATCCCGTTTCTGAACCGTGCACTGGGTGCGTCAAGCTGACGCAACGACACACGAGACTCGCTCGCGCGCCACAGTGCCGTGACGCCCTTGCAGGCGACCGAGGTCGCTGCGATCGTGGGTCCATGACTCGCCTCACATCGCTCGTCTGTGCTTTGTCGCTTCTGGCCTGTGGTGGTGGCGCAGACCCCACCGACAGCGGCACGGACGCCGCGCGGGACGCTTCGGGACCTGTAGACGCAGGCGTGGACGCGCCTCGGCCGGACTCGGCCTTGCCCGACGGCGGCACTCCGGATTCGCGCCTCGCGCGCCTCGGCGCCGTCAACGACTGGGCGTACTTCATCCAGAACCCGGATCTCGCCGCGCTCACGTCCAGCGCCTTCGATCTGGTGGTGATCGACTACTCCGCGGATGGCACGGAGGACATGGCGTTCACGCGCGCACAGATCGACGCCTTGAAGGCGAGCGGCAAGCTGGTGATCGCCTACATGAGCATCGGAGAGGCCGAGGACTATCGCTTCTACTGGCAGCTCGCGGGCGGCACGCCTGGTGCCAACTGGAGCAGCGCTCCACCCACCTGGCTCGGACCGGTGAACCCGGACTGGCCGGGCAACTTCAAGGTCCGCTACTGGGATCCCGAGTGGCAGGGCGTCATCGTGCACAACCCGGGAGGCAGCGCCGTGCTGGGCGACGCACCGAGCTACCTCGATCGCATCCTCGCGGCGGGCTTCGACGGCGTCTTCCTCGATATCGTCGACGGCTTCGAATACTGGGGACCCGCAGGCGATGGCGGCAACGGCCAGCGACCCGACGCGGCCAGCGACATGGCGGATCTCCTCAGCGCCCTGGCGAGCTACGCGCGCTCGGTCGATCCCGAGTTCATCGTCTGCCAGCAGAACGGCAGCGGCTTGCCCAGCGCGGATCTGAGCCGCCCTCTGGACGCTGCCCACCGCGCGGCGCTCTTCTCGGCGGTCGACTGGATCAGCGCGGAGGACGTGTTCTACCAGGGCGG
>JAACVI010000305.1:0-3369 GCA_009992505.1 Myxococcales bacterium | reverse complement strand
CTACTTCGATCCCGCAGTCTCTGGCTACGACCTGACCAAGGTGGACGACTACTTCAGCCGCGCGTTGGCGGAGGGCTGGGTCCCGACCAGCGGGCCCCGTGACCTCGATCGTCTGATCGTCTACCCAGGTCACGAGCCCGACTGAGTCGGCTCCTTGCATCCTCCGCCCCGGCGCACATGACCTAGACAGGTAGCCGAGGACGCGGAGGCAAATGACCCAGCAGGTCGACAAGAACCCGGAACCCATGATCCTCAGCGCGCTCCACGAGGTGGCAGGAGCCGCCATCGTGCTCGACGCTGATCTGCGCGTCGTGGCCTACACCGACGACGTGCCCGAGCTCGTGGGCGGACCCGTGGATCTGGGCATCTTCGCGCCCCAGCTGCTGTGTGGGGAGGGGGAACAGCGACCCGTGGCCGAGGCCCTGGCTGAGGGTCGCGCCGTGGTCGCCGAGGTGCCCCGACCGACGCCCGAGGGTGGCAGCCGCGTGATCCTGGTCCGCGCCGCGCCGCTGATGGCCGGCAGCAAGCGCACGGGTTGGATCCTGCTCCTCGAGGGCGAGCCCTGGGAGAGCGAGGGGCCGGCCTCCGCGGTCGTGGTCCACGGGATCCGCACGCGCGACTCGGGCATGAAGAAGCTGTTGCGCGACGTAGACAGGGTCGCGCGACGATCGGCGTCGGTGCTCGTGCGCGGCGAGACGGGTACGGGCAAGGAGCTCGTTGCGCGCGCCATCCACGCGGCCTCGAAGCGCTCCGAGGGACCCTTTCGAGCCGTGAACTGCGCCGCCTTGCCGCCTGCCTTGCTCGAGAGCGCGCTCTTCGGTCACGTCGAAGGCGCGTTCCCGGGTGCGTTGCGCGACGAGCCGGGGCATTTCCGCCTCGCGGACTCAGGCACGCTCTTCCTCGACGAGGTCGCCGAGCTCTCGCTCCCGCTGCAGGCGAAGCTCCTGCGTGTGCTGGAAGAACGGAGCGTCACCCCGGTCGGCGGCCACGTGGCCGTGCCCGTGGACGTGCGCGTCGTCTCGGCCAGCCCTCGCTCGCTGCGTGACGCCGTCGCCTCGGGCGCGTTCCGCGCGGACCTGATGTACCGGCTGCGCGTGGTACCCCTCTTCATTCCGCCTCTGCGCGAGCGCGCCACGGATATCGAGCTTTTGGCCTGGCACTTCATCGAGGCTCGGAACGATCCAGCGGCACGCGAGGTCGGGCGCATCGCACCGACCGCGCTGCGCGCGATGGCGACGTACCCCTGGCCCGGCAACGTGCGTGAACTCGAGAACGCCGTCGAATACGCCTTCGCCATGGGAGACGGACCTGTGCTCACGGAGGCTCATCTCCCGCCCGAGGTGCGTGGCCAGGACACGCGGCGCAGGCCCGCGCGCAACGTGCCGCTCGAGCACGACGGCGAAGCCGGAGACGACGCGCTGCCTGACGAAGCACGCCGCATCCTGTACGCCATCGAGCGCGCCGCTGGCCATCGAGGCCGCGCCGCCGCCAGCCTGGGCATGAGCCGCGTGACGCTGTGGCGAAAGCTCAAGCGCTACGGCTTGCTCGAAGACGAGAGCTGAGCCAGCGGCGAGCCCGACTTGGTCCTGACCACGAGCTGCCGTTGCTTCCGGAGCACGCGGTCATCGCCATCGCGCCAACGGCGAGGATTTCCCATACCGCCGGACCCATTGATCGTTCCCCGATCAGGGTCGCGACAGAGTCAGACGGATCAGGCTGGGCAAGAGATCGACCATGCGTTCGACCAGCAGCTCACGAGGCAGGGCGCGCTCGGCGGGCAGAGCCAGCACCATCTCGGCGTCGAGGCGGAGATCGGGATCCTTGCCCGTGATCGCCTGCTCCGAGAGCCGTCGGGCCTCTTCCAGATCGTGACCCGAGGCGAGGGCGAGCAGCCGCAGGCGAGCGCCCACCAGGCGCTTGGCCACGTGGTCGTCCAGCGCCTGCGCTGCGGCGGAGACGTTGCCAGTGATCAGCGCCTCGAACGCCAAGAGCGGCGCCTCGTCATCGGTGGGCAAGTCGGCGCGCGCCACCACGCGGGAGCTCTCCTGGCGCGGTAGCTCCCCGAGGCTCGTAGCCAGACGTCGGCGCGCCATGGCCAGGCGGTGGACCTCGTCCGCCCGGGGCTGGCCCTCGCGCTCGGCCCGCTCGGCAAAGGCCACCGCGGGCCTGGGATGATCTGTCGCGGCACAGGCGGCGGCCACGGCCAGGCTCTCGGCGTGGGCCTCGGCCGCGCGCAGAGTGGGCACGACCCGGAGGTGCAGGACCACACTAGCGACGGCATCCGCGCAGCGACCGCAGGTGGTCACGTGCCCCTCGGCCCGCGCGCGATCGGCGCCTCGCATGCCGGCCACGAAGCTGGCCAGGCTGACATCGTCGAGGCAGGTGACGCTGTGGGGCTGGGGCACGCTCAAGGCACGCTCGCGCACCGCGGCCCAGGTGCGCCGCGCGTGTTCACGTCGCGCGGCGACGGCGGGATCGTCCTCCGAGAGCAAGGCCAGTGCGACCCGCTCGCTCACGTCGGCGCAGCCCAAGAGCGAGCGCCAGAGCCGCGAGGCGAGGCCGCGATCCGTCGGCTCGGCGGAGATCTCGGCCACACGTTGGGCCGTGCGATCGAGGTGCCCGGCCAGGATCTCCTCGGTCGTGCCCAGGGCGCCGGCGATCTCCCGCGGAGTCAGCCCGCGCAGCTCGAAGCGGAGAATGGCCATGATCTGGGGGCTGAGCTTGCGCAGTGCTTGCGTCACGTCGCGCGCCGGCTCGAGGCCCACGAGGTCGTCGAGCAGGATCTCCGCGGGCGTGGGCGCCGGGCTCATCAAGTGGACGGCCGGCGTCTCGTCCTCCACGTGGGTCGACGCGGCCTCATGGGCCAGCACCGTCAGCCAGTGCCGCAGGCTGGCCTCGTGACCGAGCCGCCGCAGGGGGCTCGCGCCGTTCTTGACCACCTTCTTCTGCAGGCGCTCGTAGACGATCGGCGCTTCTCGGGCGTCCCCGCGCCCGTGGACGTCGAGGGTGCGGGCGATCGTCGTCAGCACCAGCCGCCCATGGCGTTGCCAGAGGACCTCGAGGGCGTCCCGATCGCCGGAGATACAACCCTCGATCAGGGCCGCGTCCGTCGCGCGGCTGTAGGGCGTGGGCAGCGACACGCGGGGAGGATCGCAAATGCAGGCGCTCGGGGCAACGAGGACCCACGACTCGAGTGTGCTGGGCGTGCCCCGAACTGCGCGAACCTCCTGCAATTTCGCAGGGTTGTTTTGACAACGGACAACGGATGCGCGCGTACCTAATGTCGAGTCCCCATGGTGGACCGCATCGGCAACTGTCGCATCGTCGGCGAGATCGGTAGCGGCGGCATGGCCGTCGTCTACAAGGCCG
>JAACVI010000304.1 GCA_009992505.1 Myxococcales bacterium | reverse complement strand
GTCGCCCGCCTCTTCGTTCTTCACCAGCTCGATGGCCTGCATCAGACCCATGCCGCGCACATCACCGATGATGCGTGGATGCTTCTTCTGAATCGCCTCCAGGCCCGCGCGCAGGATCGCGCCCATGGCCTCGGCGTTGGCCGTGAGGTTGTCGCGCTCGATGATCTCGAGCACCTTGCCGGCCGCCGTGCAGCTGACGGGGTTGCCGCCGAAGGTGCTGATCGAGCCCTTCTTCAAGCTGTCGGCGATGGGTGTGGTCGTGACCAACGCGCCCAGGGGGAAGCCGTTGGCGATGCCCTTGGCCATGGTCATCATGTCGGGCTCGACGTCGTACTGCTCGATGCCCCACATCTTGCCGGTGCGTCCGAAGCCAGTCTGCACCTCGTCGGCGATGAACACGCCGCCGTACTTCTTCACGATCTCTTGCGCGATCTTGAAGTACTCCTTGGGAGGAGTGACGAATCCGCCGACGCCCTGGATGGGCTCGACCAGCATGCCGGCGATGCGGCCCGTGGTCGTGGTCTGGACAAGCTCGTCCAGATCCTTCGCGCACGCCACGCCACAGCTCGGATACTCGAGCTTGAAGGGGCAGCGATAGCAGTAGGGCGCGGGCGCGTGCTTGATGGCCGCGATCTGCGTGGGCACGGCGCGATAGCTGCTGTGCGCCGTCAGGCTCTGGGCCAGGAGCGAACGCCCCGAGTAGCCGTAGCGCAGCGCGACAAGCTCCTGATTGCCGGTGTAGACCTGCGCCATCATCACGGCGGTCTCGTCGGCTTCCGTGCCCGAGGCGGTGAAGAAGCACTTGTCGAGCGCACCGGGCGTGACTCGGCTGAGCTTCTCCGCCAACTCCACGATGGGCACGGTCGGATAGAGCGTGCTGACGTGGGTCAGGCGCCCGATCTGCGCGATCACCGCCTGGTTGATCTCCTCGTTGCTGTGCCCGAGGGAGACGGTGAGGATGCCCCCGAAGAAGTCGAGGTAGTCGTTGCCGTCGAGGTCCGTCAGCGTCGTGCCGTGTCCCTCCACGAGCACGGTCGGCTCCTGGTAGAAGTTGGCGACCGCACCGAAGAGGTGCTTCTTGTGGCCCGCGCGAATCTCCGCGCTCGTGCGGCGCGTCGCGCTCGCCTTGTTCCTGTCAGTCATCGCAATAGCTCTCCGGCGCCTGCGCGCTTGATGAAGTTTCCGCCGCCTCTGGTCTCGAGCTTGCCCTGCTGCACGATCACGCGTCCGCGCGAGAGCACGGTGTCGGTCCAGCCCTGGACCTCACGCCCTTCGTAGGCCGAGTAGTCCACGTTCATGTGGTGCGTGCACTCGTTGTTCACGCTGATCGTCTCCTTGCGATCCGGATCGAAGATCACGATGTCCGCGTCGGAGCCGACGGCGATGGTGCCTTTCTTGGGGAAGAGGCCGAAGGCCTTGGCCGCCGCCGTGCTCGTGAGCTCGACGAAACGGTTCAGGCTGATGCGCCCCTGCACCACGCCGGCGTCGTAGACCACGCTCATGCGGTTCTCGAGCCCGGGCGCGCCGTTCGGGATCTTGGTGAAGCTCTCGAGGCCGAGCTCCTTCTGCTCCTTGAAGCAGAAGGGGCAGTGGTCCGTGCCGATGGTCTCGAGGTCGCGGAATTGGAGGCCCTGCCAGAGCGAGTCCTGGTTCCACTGCTCGCGTAGCGCGGGCGTCATCACCCACTTGGCACCCTCAAAGCCCTCCTTCTCGTACAAGCTCGAGTCGAGCAGGAGGTACTGCGGGCAGGTCTCGGCGATCACGTTCACGCCGCGCGCGCGGCCACGCTTCACCTCTTCGAGCGCGTCGTGGCTGCTGAGGTGCACGATGTAGAGCGGGACGTTGGCGACCTCGGCGATGGCGATGGAGCGATGCACGCCCTCCGCCTCCATGCGCGTCGGACGCGTCAGGCCATGCCACTTCGGCGCGACCTTTCCGTCGGCCACGGCCTCGCGGATGATCTCGTCGATGACGATGCCGTTCTCGGCGTGCATGCAGATGCGCGAGCCGTCGAGGCCGGCTTGACGGAAGGCGCGGTAGAGCGTGCCGTCGTCGACGTAGAGCACGCCGGGGTAGGCCATGAAGAGCTTGTAGGAGCTGATGCCCTCATCGCGCAGGCGGGTCATCTCGGGCAGGCGCTCGACGGCCATATCCGTGATGATCATGTGGAAGCCGTAGTCGATGGTGGCCTTGCCCTGGGCTTTCTTGTGCCAGGTATCGAGGCCCTCCATCGTCGACTTGCCCTTGGTCTGGACCGCGAAGTCGATCAGCGTCGTGGTGCCGCCGTGGGCCGCCGCGATGGTGCCCGTCTCGAAGTCGTCGGCGCTGGTCGTGCCGCCGAAGGGCATGTCGAGGTGGGTGTGCGGATCGATGCCGCCGGGCAGCACGAGCTTGCCCTTGGCGTCGAGGGTCTCGTCGGCCTGGACGTTCAGGTCCTTGCCGATCTGCACGATCTTCTCGCCGTCGATGAAGACGTCGGCGAAGTAGTCGTCGACGGCGGTGACGATGCGTCCGTTCTTGATCAGGATGCTCATGACATGTTCCTCACGGGAGGTTCGCGATGAGGTCACCGTAGGTGTCGGGCCGACGGTCGCGGTAGAACTGCCAGGTGCGTCGCACCTCTTCGATCAGCTCCAGATCCATGGTCGCGACGATGATCTCGTCCTTGTCGCGCGAGGCCTCGGCCAGGAACTTGCCGCGAGGATCGACGAAGTAGCTCTGGCCGTAGAACTCACCGATGTTCCAGGGCGCCTCCGTGCCGACGCGGTTGATGGCGCCGAGGAAGTAGCCGTTGGCGACGGCGTGGGCGGGCTGCTCGAGCTTCCACAGGTACTCGCTCAAGCCGGCGACGGTCGCGCTGGGGTTGAACACGATCTCGGCGCCGTGCAGGCCGAGCAGGCGCGCGCCCTCGGGGAAGTGGCGGTCGTAGCAGATGTACACGCCGATCGTGCCGTAGGCCGTCTTGAACACGGGGTAGCCGAGGTTGCCCGGCTTGAAGAAGTACTTCTCCCAGAAGCCGTTGGTGTGGGGGATGTGGTTCTTGCGGTAGGTGCCGAGGAAGCTGCCGTCGGCGTCGAAGACCGCGGCGCTGTTGTAGTAGACGCCGGCGACGTCGATGCGCTCGTAGATGGGCACGATGATGACCATCGAGTGCTTCTTCGCGAGCGCGCTCATCACCTGACAGGTGGGGCCGTTGGGGATCTCCTCGGCGATGTCACACCACTTCGCGTCCTGGCTGGGACAGAAGTAGGGGCCGTTGAAGATCTCCTGCAGGCAGAGGATCTGCACGCCCTTCTTGGCGGCCTCCTCGATCATGGGGATGTGTTTCGTGAGCGCGGCTTGGGCGATGGCCGGAACCGTCGCGCCCTCGTCGTTGAGA
>JAACVI010000581.1 GCA_009992505.1 Myxococcales bacterium | reverse complement strand
GACGTGAGCCTCGAGGTAGTGGGCGGCGACGCGAACGTGGCGCTCGGCTTCCCGGCCGGCCCCTCCATTGGGGGTGGCAACGTCGCGATGTCGGCCGAGGTCAGTCCCGAGGTGCTCGCGGGGATCGTCGCCGGAGCCATCCCGGGCGTCATGGTCGACGTCGTGGCGGGCGCGCTCCGGCTTCGGTCCGTCGCCACGGGCGCGTTGGCGTCGCTGCAGGTGATGCCAGAGTCCACGCTCGACGACCGTCTCGGCTTCGACAACGCAATCCACACCGGCAGCGACGGCGGGGCCGCCAACGCGCTGCTCGTCGAGAGCAAGGACCCCGGCGTCTACGCGAACCGCCTCGAGCTCGAGGTGCGGCCGCCAACCAGCGGTGAGTCCAACACCTTCGACCTCGCCGTCATCGAGGACGGCGTGTACCGGGAGCTCTTCGCGAACGTCACGATGACCCCCAGTGACGCACGCCACGTCGAGGCTGTGGTCAACGCCACGCGAGGCGGCTCCGCGCTTGTCCGCGTGACGGACCAGGCGGTGCCGGGCGCGCCCATGCTGGGTTTGCAGACCGTCGGCTTGATCGGCGGCGACGACGGGCTTGGTGGACTCGCCGACAACGACTTCATCGGCTCCGAGGTTGGCAAGACCGGCCTGCGGGCCTTCGACACGATCCAGGACCTGAGCCTGCTGCTCGTCCCGGGCCGCGCGACCTCGGCCGTGCACAACGCGATGGTCGCGTACTGCGAGAGCGTCCGTGAGGGCCTCGTGTTCGCCATCCTCGACCCGCCGGCGGCGCTC
>JAACVI010000303.1 GCA_009992505.1 Myxococcales bacterium | reverse complement strand
CAACTTCGGTACCGATGATGGTTATGGCTACGTGGTCGGTGTCTCGCTCAGTATCCCCATCTTCGACCACGGCCAGGCCCAACGCGCGCAAGCCGAAGCCCAGCGCGCGCTCGCCATGGCTCGAAGCGAAGCACTGACACGCACCATCGACGCAGACGTACAGAGCGCGCTCGCGACCTTCCGCACCGCGCGTGCCGAGCTCACGCGCTTCGAGTCACGGACATCGGGACAGGTCGAAGCACTCTTGGCCGCGGCTCGGAGCGGCTACCGTGAAGGGGAGCGCACGATCGTCGAGCTCTTGGACGCCCAGCGGGCGCAAACCGATGTGGCCGAGCGTCGCCTCAGCTTGCTCGGCACGGCGAAGCGTGCGGAAGCCAGGCTGCGGGCGGCCACAGGAGACCTCCAATGAAGAAAAGGGGGGTGTCCATCTTAGTGCGGTGCCCACTACCCCTTGGGGCGCCGCCATGGGCGAGGGATTGCCGCGCCTGGCGCGAGGGACGGGGCCCGCGAGGGATGGCCTTCCGGCGGAAGCGGCTTCGTGCGCTTCGCGGACGGGTTGGCCACCAGCGATTTGTACGTGATGGGTCCGACGACGACAGTCTGTTCGAGGAGACGCCGGAACAAAAGCCCGCGGAATTCCGCCCTTCGGCATGCTTGTCGCGCGGGCCTGGTGACGTCTCGCCGACGTCCGCGGTGCCAGCCGCCCCGCGATCCCGCCAGACCCTCCCGGACTTTGTCCGTCGCCTTGCCGAGTGTGCGGACCCTCGTTGACCCCGTCCGTGAATGGCGCCAATCTGCCGCCCCTATGGAATTCGAACTCAACGAAGAAGAGCAGATGGTTCAGCAGATGGCCCGGGACTTCGCCCAGCGCGAAGTGGCTCCCGTGGCGCGTGAGCTGGACCGTGAAGCGCGCTGGCCCAAGGAGCTGATCGCTCGCATGGGCGAGCTGGGTCTGATGGGCGTGGCGGTGCCCGACGAGCTCGGCGGCGCTGGCATGACCAACGTCTGCTACGCGCTGGCCATGGAGGAGATCAGCGCGGCCTGCGCCTCCACCGGCGTCATCATGAGCGTCAACAACTCGCTGGTCTGCGACCCGCTCTTGAAGTTCGGTTCGGACGAGCAGAAGGCCACGTACCTGAAGCCGCTGGCGGCGGGCGAGAAGCTCGGCTGCTTCGGGTTGACGGAGCCGAGCAGCGGATCCGACGCCTCGAACATGCTCACGGTGGCCACCAAAGACGGCGACGAGTGGGTGATCAACGGCAGCAAGAACTGGATCACCAACGGCCCCCACGCCGACGTGATGATCGTCTTCACCTGCACGGACAGGTCTCAGGGCGCGCGCGGCACGACGGCCTTCATCGTGGAGACGGGCACGCCCGGCTATCGCTCCGAGGCGCCCGACGAGAAGATGGGCATCCACGCCGCCCACTCCTCGACCATCTTCTTCGAGGACTGCCGCATCCCCGACAGCCAGCGTCTGGGCGAGGTCGGTCAGGGCTTCAAGATTGCCATGGCCACGCTCGACGGCGGTCGCATCGGCATCGCGTCGCAGGCGCTCGGCATCGCGCGCGCCGCGCTCGAGAAGGCCATCGACTACTCGAAGGAGCGCAAGGCCTTCGGCAAGCCCATCGCGAAGCTCCAGGCCATTCAATTCAAGATCGCGGACATGGCGATGGAGCTCGACGCCGCGCGCTTGCTCGTGTGGCGCGCCGCCTCGATGAAGGATCGCGCGCTGACCGAGAAGGGCCTGCGCCACTCGGAGGAGTCCGCCATGGCCAAGCTCTTCGCGTCCGAGACGGCCACGCGCGTCGCCCATCAGGCGATGCAGATCTTCGGCGGCTACGGCTACTCGCAGGAGTACGACCTCGAGCGCCACTACCGCGACGCACGCATCACCGAGATCTACGAAGGCACGAGCGAGATCATGCGCATCGTGATCGCCGCCAACGCGTTGAAGGGTTGAAACAGATGCAGCTTCGTTCGAACGTCCCCACCACCTTCCTCTTCCTCGCGCTCTCGAGCGTGGCCTTCGGATGCCACTCCGACGCGCCCGCGACGGGTGGCGCCGGCCAGGGCGAGCCCACCACCGGTGACGAGGAGGCTCGGCCCCAACACGAGGCCGTCCAGATCGAGGGCTTGATGGGCACGATCAGCGCCGACACGGTCGAGCGCGGCATCGAGCCTCGCATGGGCCGCTTCCTGCGTTGCTTCCAGGATCGCTACGGCAGCCTCGACGTGCTCGGCGGCCGCTTCGTGATGTCCTTCCGCGTCCACGCGGACGGCACCGTGCGCTGGGTCTTTCCCTCGGACTCCACGGTCGGCGATCGCGAGACCGAGCGCTGCCTCTTGCACGTGGCCTCGGGCATTCACTTCCATGCGCCCCACGGCGGCGAAGCGGAGTTCACCTATCCGCTCTCCCTCGACACGGCCGACGACGTGCGCCCGCCGTTGAACTGGGACGAGGCTCGCGTGAGCGACGCGCTCAGCACGGGTGGGTCCGGCCTGCTCTCGAGCTGTCGTCCTGCGGGCAGCCGCGCGGCCTACCGTGTGACCGCCTACGTCATGCCCGGCGGCACGGTAGAGGCCGCTGGCGCGGCGACCGATGACGCCGAAGCGATCGACTCCCTCGACTGCGTGGCCCAGGCCGTGCGCGGCTGGAGCATGCCCGATCCGGGCAGCTACCCCGCCAAGGTCCACTTCGAGATTCACTGAATGGATCTCTCCCTCGCGCCTGCACAGGAGGCCACGCGATCCGCGGCGCGCGCCTTCGCGGATCATGAACTCGCGCCACGCGCAGCCGAGTTCGAACGCGACGAGCGGGTGCCGCAGGCGATCTATCAGAAGCTCGCCGAGTGCGGGTTCATGGCCATGAACGCGCCCGAGGAGCTCGGGGGCTCGGCCAGCGGTGTCGTCGCCTATGCGCTCAGCATGATGGAGATCGCGCGCGGCTGCGCGGCCACGGCCGTGACCATGGCTGTCACGAACATGGTGGGCGAGGTGATCGCGCGCTTCGGTGACGACGCTCAGCGTCGGCGCTTCTGTCCGCTGCTCGCGGGTGGTCGTCACGGCGCCTTCGCTCTGAGCGAGGTCGACGCGGGCAGCGATCCGGGCGGCATGCGCACGCGCGCGGTGCGCGATGGCGACGACTGGATCCTCGACGGCACCAAGCAGTGGATCAGCCACGGCGACAGCTCGGCCGTGCTCGTGGTCTGGGCGCGCACGGGAGGCGAGGGCCCCAAGGGCTTGAGCTGCTTCCTCGTCCCCGAGGGCACGCCCGGCCTCGAGATCGACAAGCACGAAGACAAGATGGGCCTGCGCGCGTCCCACACCTGCGCGCTCGCCTTCTCCGACATGCGCCTGCCCGGCGACGCTCTGCTGGGTGAAGTGGGCGGCGGCTTCCCCATCGCCATGATGGCCCTCGACGGCGGCCGCATCGGCATCGCGTCCCAGGCCCTCGGCATCGGCCAGGCGGCGCACGACGCGGCGCTGGCCTATCTGAAGGCACATCCGGAGCGAGCGGCCGAACAGGACGCGCAGTTCCTGCTGGCGGACATGCGCGCACAACTCGACACCGGGCGCCTGCTGGTGCTGCGCGCGGCTCTGTTGAAGGAGCGTCACCAGCCCTTCAGCCGCGAGGCCTCGATGGCCAAGCTGCACGCGACGGAGGGCGCCTTCCGCGTGACTCAGATGGCCCTCTCGCTGGTCGGCGCCGAAGCCGAGAGCGCGGCCATGCCCCTCGAGCGCCACATGCGCGACGTGCGCGTGACGCGCATCTACGAGGGCACGAGCGAAGTGCAGCGCATCGTGATCGCCCGGCACACCCTCGGCGCGTAACGACCGCATCTCGCGGTAGACAGGATGGAACGACTGGCTCCTGTCGCAACGTTTGTGGCGCCCGGTGAGGGCGGCCACCCTGATGTTCGTCAGGAACCAGGAACCGTGGGTTAGCACCGAGGCGGCAGCGCAGCGCGTGCGTGCAGGACCTGGGTCGAGCGCGAGCGCGACGCCACGCGGGTCGGCCTGCTGCGCTGCTTCCGCGGCATCGAACTCGTGACGGCGATGACGATCTTGGCGGAGCTGTTCTCCTTCGAGCGCTTCGACACGGCCAAGATGCTGATGGGCTATCTGGGGCTGACGGCGAGCGAGCACACGAGCGGCGTAGTGCGACGCGGCGGCATCACGAGAGCCGGCCATCGACGCGTGCGGACGGCGCTGACGGAGGCTGCACAACACAGCAGCAAGTCGGTCCATCTCGGGCCGGACCCCGCGTTCGTTCTGCACCAGCGACGACGGGCGCTTGCGGCGGGTCGGGTCCCTTCGTGAGCGCGTCGACGCATCAGTCGCAGTGGGTGCAGGACAAGTCCTGCGCACCACGTCCGTCATCGACCATACCTTGGGCGTTCGCCATACCCGCTAATCCCCCACCCAGGACGCGGGGTCCTGGGCGGGGGGGTAGCATCGTTCGAGCGTCGCTTGGGGTCAGGGGCAGCTGCCCGAGTCGACGCAGACCACATCGCTTGTGCCCGGATAGGA
>JAACVI010000580.1 GCA_009992505.1 Myxococcales bacterium | reverse complement strand
CGCTGTGCGCGGAGGCCGTGGAGCGAGGCGGGCGCATCGTCTGGCTGACCGGCGCCGGCATCTCCGCCGAGAGCGGTGTGCCGACCTTTCGCGGCAAGGACGGCTACTGGCAGGTCGGCTCGAAGAACTACCGGGCCGAGGAGTTGGCCACGGCTCGCGCCCTCGCGCGCATGCCCGAGGAGGTCTGGTCCTGGTACCTGTACCGCCGCGGCGTCTGTCATCACGCTCAGCCGAACCTCGCACATCAGGCGCTCTTCGACCTCGAGCGCACGGCGCCCGATCGCTACCTGCTCGTGACCCAGAACGTCGACGGTCTGCACCTGCGCGCGGGGTCGAGCCGAGAGCGCACGTACGAGATCCACGGCAACCTCGACTTCATGCGCTTCGGTCGTGAGCGGCCCGTGCCGATCCCGGAGGGTGTGTCCCTCGACTGGCCCAAGGGTCGCCAGTTCGGGGACGAGGAGCGCGCGCTGATGAGCGACGCCTCGGGTGCGCTCGCGCGACCTCACGTGCTCTTCTTCGACGAGTGCTACGACGAGCGGCTCTACCGCTTCCAGAGCTCGCTCGAGGCAGCGCGGGAGTGCGCCATGCTGGTCATCGTGGGCACGACCGGGCAGACGAACCTGCCGATCCAGATGGCGGAGGCGGCGTTTCGTCAGGGGGCCATCCTGCTCGTGATCAACCCCGAGCCCAATCCATTCAGCGACGCCGTCGAGCGCTCGGGGGAGGGTCTGTTTCTTCGAGGCACGGCGGGCGAGCAAGTGCCGCGCGTGGTCGAAGCGTTGAAGCACGCCCTGGCTGCGAAGCAGGTGCCGGCAACGTAGCCGCGGCCCGCCTCACGGGCACACGAGGCTCGCGCAACGGCGACCGTAGCCTCGGGCGTCCGCTCCGATCTGTGGAAGTGCAGCCCGGCGCTTGGGCGAATGCCAGGAGCGCTCCGACGCTGGCCTCCCGGACCGCGACGGCCTATGCATTCGGCTTCATGGCCGCCTTCACGCCTAGCGCACCGCACGATCTGACCATCCCGGACGAGGGCTCGACCACGACTCGCGCCATCTTCTCGATGTCCTTGCGTTCGCTCTTCGAGGAGTTGAAGCGTTTGCGTCCTGGGCGCTCGGCCTCGCCCGAAGCCCGCGAGGCCTACCAGCTCGCGCGCCGTGTCGTGGCCGATCTGCTCCCCGGCAAACCAGGTGCCGTGGCCACCGCGCTGCGGCGCCCGAGTCTCTCCGCGCCGCTGCGCTGCCTGCGCAACGCCGAGGGCGAGTCGACCGAGCTCTTGACCTCGGTCGCCTCGGAGCTGCTCTTCGAGCTCGCGCTCTCGGACGCGCTCACGCAGGAAGCCAAGGTGCGCGTGTTCCCGACCGAGCTC
>JAACVI010000579.1:890-1032 GCA_009992505.1 Myxococcales bacterium | reverse complement strand
CGAGCGGGGATGGATCGGCGCAGGAAGGCCAGTTTATTTCCCGGCGGACGCTTAGCGTGATCAAAGCCACAGACACGCAAGGGGGGTTTGACAGCGAGGGCTTTTCCGAGGTGTACTATCCCAAAACCAGGGCGCCCGGGGG
>JAACVI010000579.1:0-880 GCA_009992505.1 Myxococcales bacterium | reverse complement strand
AGGGCGCCCGGGGGGGCTCATTGGAAAGGCGGGGGTGGATGTCATTGTTCCAGATGATGGAAATTGCCGAGGGGCTGATGCAGCTCGATCCGGTGAGGACCTATCCCTCACGTGGGGCGGAGCTCGTCGCTCGCATCATCAGCGCCAGGGCGTTTCGCCTCGAGCTGACTGCAGGCGAGGGAGTGGGTGAAGATCCAGGCGGCGAGCCGGATCTCTCCTTACCGCTGCGCTCCGGGCGAGAACACGTGGGCTTGCTGCAGCTCTGGCTCAAACCGGGCGAACGCCTGGGAGACGACGAGCTGAGGCTCGCGCGCTGGGGGGCGCGCGCCCTCGGGCGGAGCCTCTGCTACGCCAACCGCCTCGCCGCGGAGGGAGGGCGTCGCCAAGGCGAAGATGTCACCCAGACCCTCAAGCGTGCACCGCTCACGCCTCGGGAGCGCGACGTCGTCTCGCTGCTCGTGTCGGGTGCCAGTACCCGTGACATCGCGGGTCGCACGGGGCTCACGGTCTCGACCGTGAACACCTACCTCAAGCGCATCTTCTCCAAGCTCGGCGTGCATTCGCGGGTCGAATTGGTGGCGCGCATGGCCGGCACGGACGCCACGCCCCGCCATCCCCTCGCCCACGACGAGAGCACGTCGCTCTCCCAGACGCACTGACTCTGCGGCGGTTGTCGCCAGTGGCCGAACCGTGCCCGACGGATGCCTCACCGGTTGCCGGGGGTGGCCAGGCGTCGTAATCGGACGGGATGAGCAAGGACGAAGGCGCTGCGAAGCCGAGCGAGCACGCTGGTGCCGCGAATCTGACGCATCTGGACGCGAGCGGTCGCGCCCAGATGGTCGACGTCGGGCAGAAGGGCGAGACCGAGCGGCTCGCTCGC
>JAACVI010000302.1 GCA_009992505.1 Myxococcales bacterium | reverse complement strand
ACCGGGGGTATGTGAGCGACGAGCAACGAAGAGCGGGGATGGATCGGCGCAGGAAGGCCAGTTTATTTCCCGGCGGACACTCAGTCGCCGATCGAGCCGCAGATGCCGCCGAGGCAGAAGCCGCTGCAGCAGTCCGCGCTGGTCGCGCAGGTGCCCGAGCCGACCGGGATGCAGCCGATCGGCGTGTCGTCGCAGACGCCGCCGATGCAGCTCCCGACGCAGCAGTCGGAGTTGGCGAGGCACGCGCCGGCGACCGGAACGCAACCGTCCAGGCAGCGGCGCACGCCGCTCGGGTCGAGCAAGCACTGCCGTCCATCGCAGCATTGCTCCGCGAAGTCGCACATGCCGTCGAGCGGGATGCAGGACGCCGTGTCGTTGCACCGGCTCACACCGAGTCCGGTGGGCGAGCAGCCCGCCGAGCGCAGCACGCAGCAGTTGTTGGAGCCGCCCTGGGCGCAGATCTCACCCGCGTCCACGCAGCCCGGTGGGTTCACGCAGCGCCGCAAGCCGGAGTTGCCCTCGGGCGGTCCGCACTCGTCGGAGCAGCAGTCCGTGCTGGCCGTGCAGATCTCACCGAAGGGCCTGCAGCCGTCGAGGTGCTCGCAAACGCCTACGCCGCTGCCCGCGTCGACGCACAGGGCCGAGCAGCAGCTGCGCACGCTGGTGCAGGCTTCGCCCGACGTGGAGCATGACCCTGTGACCTGGCAGCGTCCGATACCCGGCTCGGGGTGCGCCGCGAAGTCACAGCCGCCGTTGCAGCAGTCTCCGTTCGCCGTGCAGATCTGTCCCTCGCCCCGGCACGTGTCGTGGTCCGAGCAGCGCCCGCCGCCGGCCGTGGCCATGCAGAAGCCGCTGCAGCAGTTGCCGTTCGAGCTGCAGTAGTCGCCGTCGACCTCGCAGCCGGAGCCCGCGGCCTCGCAAGCGCCGCTCGGACCGCAGTAGCTGGAGCAGCACTCCATGTCCGTGCTGCACGCGACCGCGGTGAGGGTGCAGGTCGTCGTGTCGCTGCACACGCCGCCGACGCAGCCCGTCGAGCAGCAGTCCGCGGCCACGGTGCACGAGGTCCCGGCCACGCCGCAGCCTCCCGGCACCTGACAGCGCCGCACGCCGTCCACCGACGCGCTGCACAGGCCGCTGCAACAGTCCGAGCCCAGGCTGCAGCTGTCGAGGGGAGAGCCGCAACTCCCGGAGGGCGCGACACAGATGCCTGACGCGCAGTTGGCGCTACAGCACGCGCCGCCCGAGCTGCATAGATCGCCCGCCGAGCCCAGGCCACCGTCGACGAGCCCGTCGCAGTTGTTGTCCACTCCGTCGCAGGGATCATCGGCGCCAGGGTGGATGAAGGGATCCGAGTCGTTGCAGTCGGTGCCGCCGCAGGCCAGGTCGCCGTAGCCGTCGAGGTCGAGATCGCGCGGCGTGTGCGTGCAGGCGCCGAGGGTCCCGGAGCAGGCGTCCACGGTGCAGGCGTTGCCATCATTGCAGTTCGGAGCCGTCCCGCCCTGGCACACGCCGGGCGTGGAGTCCGTGCTGCTGCAGGTCTCCACGCCATTGCAGAAGAGCCCGTCGTCACAGCTGGACGCCGTCGCCGCGGTGCACGCGCTGCCGGGCGTGCAGCCCACCATGGTGCAGACCTCGCCCATCGCGCACAGGGAGGAGTCGAAGACCGTCTCGCAAGAGTTCGAGGTCTCGTTGCAGCTATCCGTCGAGCAGGGGACGCCGTCGTTGCAGTTCACGGGCGTTCCGGGCCGACAGCCCATGCCGACCATGCAGCTCTCCACGCCGTTGCAGAAGGCGCCGTCGTCGCAGCGCGAGGCCACACCCACGTGCATGCAGGCATCGGTGGCGCCGTCGCAGCGGTCGTCCGTGCACGAGATGGCGTCGTTGCAGCTCGGAGGCGTCCCGGCCTGGCAGCCGAGCGTGGGCGAGCAGAGCTCGGCACCGTCGCAGAATACGGAGTTGTCGCACAGGCCGTCGTCCGCCACGTGCACGCAGCCGCCGATCGCCTCGGAGCAGGAGTCGAGTGTACAGCTCACGCTGTCGTTGCAGGCCAGGGGAGTGCCCGCGAGGCAGTCGAGGCTGGAGTCGCAGATCTCGACGCCATCGCAGGCCACGCCGTTGTCGCAGAAGGCGTCGTCGGGCGTGTGGTCGCAGCCCATCACGGGATCGCAGGTGTCGGCCGTGCAGCCGATGGCGTCCGCGCAGTCGAGGGTCGTCCCCGGCTGGCAGATGCCCCCGGCGGAGCAGGTCTCGGTGCCAGTGCAGGCGTCCATGTCGTCGCAGTCGGTGTCGACCGTGCAGGTGCTCCCGGGCTCGCAACCGGTCGGCGCCGCCCCAGCTCCCGTGCAAACCATGTCCACGGCGCAGCTGGCGTGGTCTCGGGTGGTGGTGCAGGCGTCGCTGGCCTCGTTGCAGGCTTCGAGGGTGCAGCTCAGTCCGTCGTCCGCGCAGGTTATGGGCGCGCCCGCGGCGCAGCCTCGCGCGTCGGCCGCACCCGCGCTGGGATCGCAGATCTCGACGCCGTCGCAGAAGAAGCCGTCGTCGCAGACGGTGTCGATGGGCGTGCTGATACATGCGTCCGCGGCGTCGTCACACACATCGTCCGTGCAGGCGAAGGTGTCGTCACAGACCACGGGCGTCCCCGGGGCGCAGCCCTGGGCGTCGGCGCCGGGCGCGCTGGGCGCGCAGGTCTCGTTGCCGTCGCAGAAGAGCCCGTCATCGCAGATGGCGTCGCTCGCGACATGCTCGCAGGTGTCGCTGGTCGCGCTGCAGCTATCCGTCGTGCAGGGGATGGCGTCGTCGCAGGTCGCGGCGGGGCCTGCGACGCAGCCGCGGGCGTCGTGTCCGGGGGCGGCGGGCGCGCACGCCTCCATGCCGGTGCAGAAGAGTCCGTCGTCGCACACGCTGTCGTCTGCCGTGTTGAGGCAGGAGTCGCTGGCTTCGTCGCAGCGGTCGATGGTGCAGCTCATTCCGTCGTCGCAGTCCGGTGCGGGCCCGCCGACGCAACCCGTCACGGGATCGGAGAGCGCGGAGGAAGGCGCGCACGCTTCGACGCCGTTGCAGAAGAGCCCATCCCCGCAGGCGGAGTGCACGGGCATGTGGCCGCAAACGCCCGCGGCGCACGCGTCCGCGGTGCATGAGAGCCCGTCGTCGCAGTCCGAGTCCAGGGTGCACTCGGGCATCGCGCCGCTGTCCATCGCGCCGCTGTCCATCGCGCCGCTGTCCATCGCGCCGCTGTCCGCGCTGGCGTCGGTCGCTCCGTCCATGGCGCCGTCGGCGCTGCCGTCCATGGCGCCGTCGGCGCTGCCGTCCGTCGCGCCGTCCGTTGCGCCGTCGGTCGCGCCGTCCATGGCGCCGTCGGTCGCGCCGTCCATGGCG
>JAACVI010000056.1 GCA_009992505.1 Myxococcales bacterium | reverse complement strand
CTGAGCGAGCTCTACACGCGTCGGCGCGAGGCGCTCACGCGCGAGGTGCCGGGCAAGGCTCACCGGATGGCGCGCATGCATTTCTTCCTGCCGCGCGATCTGGGCAAGGTCAGCCACGCGCTCGAGACCCTCGCGCAGGAGCAGCTCGTCCCCCATCCTGCGCATCCGCGTATCCTCGACCTCGGTGCGGGTCTGGGCGCTTCGAGCCTGGGTGCCGCCGCTTACTTCGAGGGTGTGGCCGGCGTCGAGGGGTTGTCCGTGGAGGCCTGGGATACCGACGCCACGGCGCTCGAGGCCATGGAGCACGTGCTGCGTCGCGCGCCGGCCCTGGGGCTCCCGCCGATCGCGCTCACGACCCACACGGGATCCCTCGCGCGGCTGCCGGCCACGGGCGCCTACGATCTGATCCTCGCCGGGCTGGTGCTCAACGAGCTCGCGGACGACGTCGAGGCGCGCGCGGATCTGCTGACGCGTCTGAGCGCGCGGCTGGCCCCGGGTGGCGTGCTCCTGGTCGTGGAGCCGGCGCTGCGTGTCGAGACGCGCGCTCTGATGGCCGTGCGAGATCGCCTGGCCGCCCATCCAGGGCCGCCCTACGTGCTGGGGCCCTGCCTGCACGGCGCGCCCTGTCCCATGATGTCGCGCGAGCGCGATTGGTGCCACGGCGAGCTGCGAGGCGAGCTGCCTCCCGCTCTGGCGAGGGTCGCCGCCGCAGCCGGTCTTCGCCGCTCCCGCCTCACCTACGCCTGGCTCGCGCTGGGCCCCGAGCCCACCGCCCTCTCCGGCCGCGGCGCGCGAGTGGTCAGCGGGCCTCTGCGTTCGAAGGGGAAGCTCGAGCTCGACGTCTGTCACGCCGACGGGCTGACCCGCGTGATGCGCCTCGACCGTGAGCTCAGCCCCCAGAACGCGGCGCTGGACGACTGCGGGCGCGGTGACCGGCTGTGGCTCGAGGGCGCCGAGTGGACCGCCGGCAGGCTGCGCTTGCGTTCGGGCATGGAGCTTTCGGGCGGGACCGCCGCCGGCACCCGCGAGAGCTGAAGTCACTGCCAGGTGGGTGCGGCCTTCAGCGTTGCGACGTTCTGCCGTTCGAAGCCCTCGTGGGAATTGCATGGCTCGATGACGAGGAAGCGGAGATCGAGGCCGGTGCCTTGCGTACCGGCGGTCTACCCCTTCTGACAGCGGACCAACCTTGGCCCGAGTGTCCCTCCTGCGGAGTCCCGATGCTCTTCCGCGGGCAGGTGCCGCTCTCGCTCACGGGCCTGGTCGCCTTCGACGATCCGCGGGTCCTGCTGGTCTTCGAATGCCATGCCCGGCCCGGGGGCATGGCCTGCCTCGAGGGGCAGGCGCTGATCATGGAGGGCGAGCTCGGCCTGGTGGAGCCTCCCGCGGTCAATACCTTCGACGTCTGGCTCGAGCGCACGGGCGCTCATCCCGAGCAAGCTCTGCGCCTCGCCGCCGCCTTGGCCGCGACCGAACTTCCAGCGGGATCCGCGCGCGGTTTGGAGCTGCCCTTCGCCGTCATGGAGGCCTGTCCGGGCTACATCGCCGACGAGGCCGTGCGTGCTCTGCGCTACGTGGGCGCACAGGTCTCGCTGCGGCCCACGGCGCCCACGACCCTCGCGAACTGCTACGGCGGGCGACTGATGCCCTTCGACGACGGACAGCCGGGGCTCGCGCGCACGACGCTGCCGGCCCTGGACGGTCTGCTCGAGGCCGCGCGCGGAGGCACGATGCGCGGACTCATCGCCGGAGACGAGCCCGGCTACCGCGACCACTCCTTCCAATGTTCCTGCGGTCGACCCACGCGCACGGCGCTCCGCCTGCTCGCCCATCGCGAAGCGGGCGACGGACCCAAACTCGGTCCCGCCATCGTGCAGGTCTGCCTACGCTGCGATCTCGCCTGGGTTCACCGCAGCACGATGCACTGACGCGGGCCTGGCCATGGTCGATTCCTTGGCACGCACGCGGGCTGCTTGCCTGATCGGCCTCCTGCCGTTATTCGCTTTGCCGTGCCTGACCTTCTCGATCGCCGTTTCCTCTTCGTCGTGGGCAAGGGCGGCGTGGGCAAGACGACCACGTCGGCGGCCATCGCGTTGGCGGCGGCCAAGCGCGGCAAGCGCGTGCTGGTCGCGCTGTGCAACGCCAAGGAGCGCCTGAGCCATCTGCTCGAGGTCGTGCCCCTGACCGAGGAGGTGACGACCCTCCTGCCCGGGATCGACGGCGTGAACATGAACCCCACGGCGGCCCTGCGTGAGTACGGCCACATGGTGCTGAAGGTCGACGCGCTCTACCGCGCGATCTTCGAGAACCGCGTGGCGGGTACCTTCCTGCGCGGCACGCCCGGCATCGAGGCCTGGTCCATGCTGGGCAAGGCCTTCTATCACGCAACCGCGGAGGAAGACGGCGAGCCCGTCTACGATCTGGTGATCGTCGACGCGCCGGCCACGGGGCATGGCCTCGAGATGCTGCGCGTGCCCCAGGTGATCTGCGCCGTGGCGCCGCCCGGGCTCCTGCGTCGAGAGGCCCAGAAGGCGCTCGACTTCTTCCGGGATCCTGAGCGCGCGGGCGTCGTCATCGTGACGCTGCTCGAGGAGATGCCCGTCGCCGAGTCGATCGAGCTGCGCGCGGCGCTGGTCGACGAGCTCCAGTTCCCCGTCATCCGGGTGGTGGCCAACCGCGTCGTCGAGCGCCTCTTCGAGTCGGGCGAGCGAGACCTCTTGTCGGCGCTCCCGAGTCGACTCGGGGAGGACTCGCATGTGGCGAGCCTGGCCCGCGCCGGACAGCGTCGCGCGCTGCGCGAGGGCGTCCAGGAGCGCAGCCTGGCCGAGCTCGCCGCCGCTCTGCCCGAGCCGCGCACGGAGCTGCCCGACATGCGCAGCCCCGACCTTCGCCGCTCCGAGGTCGAGATCCTGGCCGAGGCCTTCGTGCAGCGCAGCCGCTAGGGCATGCACACGGAGGCGACGCTCGCACCGTCCACTGGTGTGCAGCGTAGGCCGGCGTAGCAGTCCTCGGCCACGTCGCAGGGCGCGTAGCAGATCGTGAGGGCGCTCGGGTCGGCGGCGAGGGAGAGGCAGACGCCGTCGTCGGGGCAAGGCGTCGCGGCGTCGCATGGGAGGGAGCAGAAGCGCCCATCGGCCTGGCTTCCGTCACTGCGCTGATACTGCAGGCGGTAGCAGGTGTCGGCGTCGGCGCTGCAGTCGTTCGAGCCGCCACATTGGGCGTAGGGCGGCGCTTGGTCGCCCCCGCAGGAGAGCGCCGCGAGCCCGAAGAGTGCGGCCCACGCGAGGCGCGCGGGCGCCCGTCGCATGGACGCGTTCATCGACGCATGCGTCCGGCGGACGCGGTCGTGACGTACTGGGCGTTGGGCCAGTGGCGGTAGTATTCGACGCGCATGACAGGGCCGCCGTCCTCGTCCAGATCCCCGGTGGGGCTGCCGTAGAAGCGCACCAAGGAACCGACCCAGACGCGATCAGGGCCGCTCTCGTCGCCGGGCTTCAGCGTGACGAGCGCCGAGAAGTTGCCGCCGCTGCGCTCCGAGACCGTGACGCGACACGAGCTCGAGGTCTCGTCTCCGCACAGGTTGCGCGGCTGCAGGATGCGGAAGTCGAGGCGCAGCGTGGTCTGGCCACTCGTCGCGTCCGTGTCCACGTGGCGCACGACGCCGAAGAACGACACCGTCTGGCCGGCGTAGCCGTGCGGGTCGCGCTTCACGTCTTCGAAGCTGACCTCCGTCGTGCCCTCGAGGTGGTCCTCCTCGACGGAGAGCGGTCGGTAGCTGGGCGCGTAGCCGTAGAGTCCGGCGCCTCCGCAGGCGCTGAGGGCGAGGCAGGAGAGGGAGAGGAGCATCGAGGTTCGGCGTCGCATGGGGCGTTGGTTACCACGATCTGGCGCGAAGGTCTTCAGGACTGCAGGGCCCCGTACAGGAGCGCCTCGCAGCGCGAGGGGTTCGGGCGCGGGCCACAGGCGCGCCGGGTCGCCCAGGTGTCCACCTCGGTGCGTGACGCTACGCTCACCGGGTTCGCCGCGGGCGTCGGCGAGGCTTGCTCCGGCGCGTGCCCGCGCATAGCCTCCGGGCCAACGGAGATTCAGCCATGACCCAGAGCGCCGCGAGTGGATTGACCTTTAGGACGCCCCTCCTCTTCGAGCAGGGCCGGGCCGGACGCAGCGGCGCCTCCTTGCCCACGGCGGGCGTGCCTGACGCGGATCCGAAGGCCCTGTTCGGCGAACTCTATCGCGAGGCGGGCACGCCGCTGCCGGAGCTCTCGGAGCCCGAGGTCTTTCGCCACTACGTGCGCCTGAGCCAGCAGAACTTCTCCGTCGACACGGGCATGTATCCGCTCGGCTCCTGCACCATGAAGTACAACCCCAAGGTGAACGAGTGGGCGGCGCGCTTGCCCGGCTTCTCGCGCATCCACCCGTGGGCGCCCGAGTCCAGCGTGCAGGGCGCGCTCGCGCTGATGTGGCATCTGGAGCGAGCCCTGTCCGAGATCTGTGGCATGGACGCCGTCTCGCTGCATCCGTCCGCCGGTGCGCAGGGTGAGATGACCGGCCTGATGATGATCCATGCCTATCATCAGGCGCAGGGTCGCTCGCCCAAGAAGGTGCTGATCCCCGACACCGCCCACGGCACGAACCCCGCGAGCGCGGCGCTGAACGGCCTCACCCCCGTGGCATTCCCCGTCGGCGAGTCGGGCGTGGTCGACCCCGCGGTCTTTGCCGCCTCGCTCGACGACGACGTCGCCGCGCTGATGCTGACCAACCCCAACACCGTCGGCCTGTTCGAGCGGCACTTGCCCGAGCTCGCGGCCATGGTGCACGCGAAGGGCGGCCTCGTCTTCGGCGACGGCGCCAACCTCAACGCCTTGATGGGTCGCGCGCGTCCCGGGGATCTCGGCGTCGACGTGATGCAGCTCAACCTGCACAAGACCTTCACCACGCCCCACGGCGGTGGCGGTCCGGGCTCCGGTCCCGTGGGCTACAAGGCGAAGCTCGCGCCCCACGCGCCCGCGGGCGGCGTCGTTCGCGGCGACGACGGACGCTTCTCCTTCGAGGACGTCGGCCCCGGCAGCGTGGGCCGACTGCGCGCATTCCACGCCAACTTCGGCATGCTGGTGCGCGCCTACACCTACATCCGCGAGCTGGGCGGCGAGGGGCTGAAGCGGGCCACGGACCTGGCCGTGCTCAACGCCAACTACCTGCGAGTCTGCCTGGGCGAGACCTGGCACGAGGCCTTCGAGGGCCCCTGCATGCACGAGGTCGTGATCGACGATCACCACCTGCACGAGCAGCACGTGTCGACCTTGGACGTGGCCAAGCGCCTGATGGACTACGGCTTCCATCCGCCGACGATCTACTTTCCCTTGGTCGTCCACGGCGCGATGTTGATCGAGCCGACCGAGACCGAGAGCAAGCAGACCCTGGACGAGTTCGTCGCCGTGATGGCGAAGATCTCGCAGGAGGCCATGGAGACGCCGGACGAGGTGCGCGGTGCGCCCCACCTGACGCGTCTGGGCCGACTCGACGAGACCCGCGCCGCGCGCAAGCCCGTGCTGCGCTGGATGCCCTCCGAGGCCACGAGCGACCCCGAGGGGTGATTGCGCGCGTCCTCCGTGACGAGGACGTGACGAAGACGGCCCTCGGCGCTACCTTCCGCCCGTCTCCGGGTCGGGGACATCCACAGAGAGGGTTTCCGCATGTTCTCCCGTACGCTTTCCATCGTCGCGCTGAGCGCGCTCTTCCTGGCCATGGCCTGCTCCGGGGGCGGCACCCGTCATCCCAGTGGTCGCGATGGCGGCACCGGCACGGACGGGAGCACGACCTCGATGTGCAGCCCTGGCTCGACCACGCCGATCTGCCGAGGGACGACCCAGATCAGCTGCAACGCCGACGGCACCGAAGCCGGCACCCAGGACTGCAGCGCGTCCGGCCGAGTCTGCGCGCCCGGCCTCGGCTGCGCGACGTGCATCCCCAACCGCGGCACCTGCGATGGCCAGACGCCCGGCGTCTGTCGCGCCGACGGCAGCGGCTACGACATGGGACCGACCTGCGACCCTGCCTCGGGCCAGAGCTGCAACCCCACCATCGGGCAGTGCACCAGCCCGTGCGATGACGCCGTCGCGCAGAACTCCTACATCGGCTGCGACTACTGGGCTGCGACCACGAGCAACAGCCAGGTCGCCGAGGAGTTCACCCCCGCGCTGGTCGTGGCCAACCCCGGCACGGCCGCGGCGCAGGTCACGGTCACCCGTGGCGGTACGAACATCGCCAGCGTGTCGGTGGCGCCGGGCGCCCTCGAGACCATCAACCTGCCCTGGGTGGCGGCGCTCAAGGGCACACTGGGCGAGGAGGCCTCGGGCATCGCGCGCGCCAGCGGCTACCACCTGACCTCGTCTTTGCCGGTCACCGTCTACCAGTTCAATCCGCTCGAGTTCCGCATCCCGCGCGACTGCGCCGCCGAGACGGCCGCGGGCGACACGCCGGATGGTCAGTGCTTCTCCTACACCAACGACGCCTCGCTGCTGCTGCCGACCCACGTGCTCACGGGCAACTACACCATCCTCTCGCGCATGAGCCTGGTCATTCATCAGGTCCAGCCCGACGTCTTCGGAGGCCCGCCGCAGGAAGCCTGGTTGGCCAGCCCCGGCTACTTCACGGTCGTCGGTGTGAACGCCACGAGCGACGTCGCCATCACCTTCAGCGCCAACGTCATCGCGTCCTCGGATGGCACCGTTCGCGCCTTCGGACCGGGCGAGACGGGCAACTTCACGCTGGCCCAAGGCGACGTGCTCCAGATCCTGGCGCAGGCTCCCGAGACCTGTCCCTCAGGTAGCCCCTCCGATTCCATCCCCGACCCGCTCGGCTTCGGCGATCCGATGACCCTGACCTACTGCAACATCGGACCGACCTACGACCTCACGGGCACGCAGATTCGCTCCGCGGGCAAGGTCGAGGTCTTCGCCGGACACAACTGCGACTTCGTGCCCAACAACCGCTGGGCCTGCGACCACCTCGAGGAGGCGATGTTCCCGCTCGAGACCTGGGGCAAGGACTTCATCGTCTCGACCACCCGGCCCGAGAGCGCGCCCGACCCGACGAACGCGAGCTACCTGCGCGACAAGCCCAACGTGATCCGCATCGTGTCGGGCGCCGACGGCAACTCGCTCACCTTCGATCCGGCCTCGGTCGCTTCGGCGCGCACCCTCGCCCAGGGGGAGATGATGGAGTTCGAGGCGACTCAGGACTTCCGCGTCACAGGCAGCGGCCCGCTGATGGTCGGGCAGTTCATGGTGGGCCAGAACTACTCGGGCTTCGACTCGAGCGGTACGGCGATGGGCAAGGGCGATCCCTCCATGGGCCTGGCCATCCCGATCGAGCAGTTCCGCAACAGCTACACCTTCCTGGCGCCGACGAGCTACGACCAGAGCTGGGTCAACGTCACGGCGACCACGGGCCAGACCGTCACCCTGGATGGCGCACCGGTCATGGGATTCACCCCTGTGGGTGGCTCCGGCATGCAGACGGCGCGCGTCCCGGTCTCGGGCGGCAGCCACACCATCAGCTCGCTCGACGGCTTCGGCATCGTCGTCTACGGCGTCGGCAGCTTCACCAGCTACATGTATCCGGGTGGGCTCGATCTGAACGTGATCAACCCGTTGATCTGATTGGGAGGGGCTTGCTGCCCCTCCCCCCGTCCGCGGGCGGCCGCGGCACGGGGCCCCCCACCCCAATTCGCCCGGCTTCGGCCGGCGCTGCGCGCGGGGCCCCAGCGCCTGCTTGCCTTCATGGCGTGAGCGTCTGGGCATGGATCGGGGCGCTCGCTCATCGACCCCGTCTGAACCCACCGCGCGGACATGCGCGAGCTAGGGTTTGGGGCATCGACGTGCGGACGTGGGGCGCGGGACTTGTCCCGTGCCGGATGCAACTGGCTCGTCGACGAAGTCAGCGAGTCGGGGTCGCGCGGAGGGCGTCGACGGCTCAGCTGGGGCTGGCGTCGTCGGCCTGGACGTCGGCCGCGGTCTCCGTCGGGGTGGCTTCGCCATCGATCGTGCCGTCTTCGTGGAACATGGCGAGCTGCTTGTTGAAGCGGCGGACCATCTCCTGCTTGACGTGGAAGGGCAGGAACGCGGCCTTGATGCCGTTGAGCAGCATGCGCTTGATGTCCTCGAGGCTGAACCCGAGCTGTGTGTGGCAGAGCCAGAGTTCGCGCGAGACGGTGGTGTCCGTGATCAAGCGGTTGTCCGTGTTGATCGTCACCCTGAGGCCGAGGTCGTAGTAGAGCTTCAGCGGGTGGCTGGCGAAGTCGCGCACGGCGCCGGTCTGCACGTTGGAGGAGGGGCAGACCTCGAGCGGGATGCGGTGGTCGTTCACGTAGTGGAGCAGGTCGCCGTCCTCGCGCAGGCGGCAGCCGTGGCCGATGCGGTGTGCGCCGCAGACGTGGATGGCCTGGTGGATCGACTCGGGGCCGTAGGCCTCGCCCGCGTGGATGGTCACGTTGATGTTGTTGGCGCGGACGAGCTGGAACGCCTCGAGGTGGTGCTTGGCGGGGTGGTCGTTCTCGGCGCCCGCGAGGTCATAGGCCACGACGCCGCGGTTCTTGTAGGCCACGGCGAGCTGCGCCATCTCGAGCGAGGACTCGGGCGAGATGTTGCGGATGCCGCAGATGATGACGCTCGACGCGATGCCGTGGTCGACCTGTGCGTCCTGGAGTCCGGCGAGCACGGCCTCGACCACCGTCGTCAGCCGCAGGCCCTTGCGCGTGTGGAGTATGGGCGAGTAGCGCACCTCCATGTAACGCACGCCCTCGGCGGCGGCGTCCTCCGCCAGCTCGTAGGCGATGCGGTGAAGCGCCTCTTCGTCCTGCATCACACGCAGGGTGATGTCGAAGGCCTCGAGGTACTTCACCAGGGAGCCGGTGTTCTCTCCGCAGTGAATCGCGCGGGCGAGACCGTCACGCGTGGTGGCGGGCAGCTCGATGCTGTGTTGCTCCGCCAACTCGAGGATGGTGGAGAGACGCAGGGAGCCGTCGAGGTGAACGTGGAGGTCGGTCTTGGGGAGCCGCTCGAAGAATGAGAGAGGGAGTACCATCGGCGGAATCTACTCGTAGACCCCGCCTCCGGCAACGCCGCCCCGTGCGATCCCGCGCATCCGTTTGGTCGGAGCGCTGACCACGCCTTCCCAGGCACGACCAGGGCCGGCTTCCCTCCTCGACCCGGCTCGTTGGCTACCCGCCCGCAGCCGCCTCGCCGGGTCTGCGGGGGCGCTCGCCCCTGGCCGGGCCTGAAAAGGCGCATGCACAGGCGAGCACTCCCCGTACGATCTCGCTCGCCGCCCCGTGCCGCTCGCTACCCGCAGCGGCCCGCGGTGCAGGTGCCGGAGCAGCAGTCGCCGGTGTCGAGGCAGGCGCGTCCGGCGACTCGACAGGCGCAGGTGCCGCCCACGCAGTCCATGTAGCCGCAGCAGTCGGCGCCCGTGGTGCAGCTGGCGGCCGCCTCCACGCAGCAGCGCGCGCCGAAGGTCGCTCCGGCGCGGCAGCTCAGCCCGGTGCAACAATCCGCGGCGGCGGTGCAGCTGCTCGTGACCGGTGCGCAGGTGCACTCGCTCCCTGTGTAGATCCAGTCCGCGCAGCTGCCCGTGCTGGGGCCCGTGGGCCCGCCCACGACGCAGCTGCTGGTCGAGGCGCAGTAGCCGCACTCGAGGATGTCGGTGCAGCCGCCGCAGGTGCTGGCGCCCACGCAGGGGTCGGGCGCCGTGCACTCGGAGACGAGCCACTTCCAGTCCGTGCAGCTGCCCGTGTCGGGGCCGGCGCTCGAGCCCGCTTGGCAGCTGCTCGTGTCGCCGCAGAAGCCGCAGGGGTACTCGCCCGTGCAGCTGCCGCAGTCGGAGTGGACGCAGGTCGGAGGGGGCGCGCAGTCGAGGGCGAGCCACTTCCAATCCGTGCAGCTGCCCGCGCTGGGGCCGGTGCTCGAGCCCGCCGCGCAGCTGCCCGTGTCGCCGCAGAAGCCGCAACCCGTGCTGCCCACGCAGCCGTCGCAGGTGCTGGCCGTGCAGGTGGGCGGTGGCGGTGGCGCGACCGTGCAGTCGCTCTCGAGCCACTTCCAGTCCGTGCAGCTGCCCGTGTCCGGGCCCGTGCCGCTGCCGACCATGCAGCTGCCGGTGTCGCCACAGAAGCCGCAGGGGTAGTTGGCCGTGCACTCGCCGCAGGTGGCGTAGCCGCACTCCGTCGGAGGCGGGGGAGGGGGCGTCGCCGTCGTGCACACGCCGGCCTCGCAGGCGAGGGCGCCCGTGCACACGTCGCCGGCGCAGCAGGTCTGACCGTCGCCGCCGCAGTCCACGGCCGCCGTGCAGCGCCCCATGCCGCAGACGAAGCCGTCGTCGCAGGCGCTCGGAGGCCTGCAGCAGGGCTCGCTGTCGCCGCCGCAGGCGATGCAGCCACCACCCGCGCAGGTGAAGCCGCTCAGACAGCCGTCGCCCTCGCAGCAGGCCTCGCCTCGGTGGCCGCAGCCCGCCGCCGGCAGCTCGCAGAAGCCGCCGTTGCAGATCATCTCGCCGCAGCATTGGTCCGCGGTGGTGCAGGAGCCGCCGCTCGGCGCGCAGCAGGATCCCGCCACGCAGTCCAGGCGCCCGCAGCAGTCGTCGACGGAGCCGCAGCTGCCCGTGGCGTTCAAGCAGCAGGTGCCCTCACGGCCGCAGCTCATGTCCGAGTCGCAGTGGGGCGTGGCCGAGCAGCAGAAGTTGCCCAGGCGCCCGCAGCTCCCGGTCATGCCGGTGTCCACGCCGGTCCCCGTGTCCCTGATCGTGCCGGAGTCCGTACCGGGGCTACCGCTTCCTCCGGAACAGCCCAGAGCGAGCGTCACGAAGACGGCGGGGAGGAGCCTGCGCCCAGCGCGGGGAGTAGCCATGAGAACCTCGATGTCGACTGGATCAGCGGTTGAAGGTCAGCTTGACCGAATTGAGCGTGCCCTCGTCCTGGGCCGCCGAGTCCACGACCTTCAGCGTCCAAACGCCCGTCGCGTCCGAAGCGTCGAAGTCCGTGGGGGTGTAGGTCGTGACGAGGTTGTCCGTGCTGCCGCCGGCGCGATCGCTCAGCGTCACCACCGTGCCCGCGTGCTCGAGCGTGATCGTCAGGTCCCCGATGTAGGTGTGGGCGATGTCCAGGTCGACCGCGAGGTTGTTCACCGTGGTGCCCGCGGGGACATCGACCGTGAGGCTGACGCCCGCGGGGGTGTTGTCCGGGATGGCGACTGCGCTGGTGTTCTCGTAGCTCGTGCCCGCGGCCGTCGGCGGGATGGGCGCGGAGCCCGCCGTGACCGACACGGCGAAGTGAACGATCGTGCCCGTGTCCTGGCCGGCGTTGTCCGAGACGAAGAGCGTCCACTCGCCGGAGGCGTCCTGTCCGGCGAAGTCGTCGACGGTGAAGCTCTTGTCGATGTTGTCCGTGCTGCCGCCCTCGTGATCCATCAGCACCACCGAGGTCGCGCCGTGGCGCAGCTCGACGTGCAGATCGCCGATGTACGTGTGCGTGATCTTCACCGTGGCCGTGACCTGTCCGATGGTCGTGGCGTCGGGGTAGGTGAGGCGGGCCGTTGCGCCCGCGGGATCGTTGTCCGGGATGGCGACGGAGGTCTCCGTGGTCGTGGTCTCGCTCGTGGCGTCGCCGCCGCCTGTGTCGTCCCGACGCGCGAGGTCACGCAACATGCGCACCTGATCGAGGTTCACGTTCGGGTTCGCGCCGTAGCGCGCCGCGCGGATGGGCAACCACAGGAAGTCCGGGTGGTTGAAGCGTGATCCCTCGACCCACTCCCCGCCGAGGATCTTCCCGTTCTGATCGAGCTCGAGGATGTAGTGATAGCGATCGTGCTGCGTGTAGCGGGCGATGCGTGGGGTCGTCGGCTCGGTGGGCGCGTAGCTCTCGGTGATGTAGTCGGTGGTGAGCTTGATCTCGTAGAAGCGCTTGGCGGCCGCGTTGGGCGCGTAGGTGTCGCCCGTCATGCCGAGCAGCTCGTTGGCGCGCGCCAGATCGATCTCCTCCTGCATCGTGATCTCGTAGCCGACGAAGGGCTGGTTCCAGACCTGGGCGTCGAAGGTGCGATCCTCGGCGATGGCCTGATGGCGCAGGCCGAGGAAGTTCGTCACCACCACGTGGAAGGCCCCGGGGTTAGTGTCGCGACACTGCTCGGGGATGGCCGTGCGGTCGTCGTTGGTTGGACGCTCCGTGATCATCTCGTTGCAGCGTCCGCCGAGCATGATGGACTCGGTGCGGTCGTAGGCGGTGATCAAGAGCGCGTGGATGTCGCCGACCTCGAAGGTCTGACCGCCGTAGGTCACGGGATGAAGCGGCTCGTCCTCGAGGATCGAGGCGGGCACCCAGGCGTGGCACAGGCCCCACCACGTCGCGACGCCGTCGAAGTCGCCACCGCTGCACTCGTCGACTTCCATGTCGCCGTCGTCGTCACGGCCGTTGCGCATGCGGCCGTTGCCCTTGTTGTCCGTCATCCACTTGGCGGCCGGACCGAGGTTCTCGTAGTAGCTCGCGTCGTAGGTCGCGCCGCAGCTCGTCATCGGGTGCAGCCCGTCGACGGTCATCGGGTCCCAGGAGTGGAAGGCGGCGTCGTACTTCTCGAGCGGGGAGAGGCTGTTCGCGCCCTGCCAACGCACGTTGGTCGAGTCCTCGTAGGTGGGCCAGTAGGTCGAAGCCCAGGCCACGCGCTCGGACTGGCCGGCCATGGGCAGCTGGTCGAGCTGGTAGTTCAGGTCCTGCGCGAAGCGGCTCGGATCGCTGGTCGAGCTCCAGGCGTCGCCCTTGGCCGCATCCACGCCCGCGCTGTCCACGCAGTCGCTGTCGCCGGGGAAGGTGTCTGGATCACAGCGCTCGGCGGTCGTACCGCCGCTCGAGCACGAGAGGCCGGCGCACAGGCCGAGGATGGCACACGAGCGCGCCGCGAGATGATTGAGTCTGTTCATGATCCTCTCCCACAGGAATCGAGGTGTTCCGCCGGGATGGAGCGTCCACACTCCAGCCCAAGCATTCGGCTGACCTAGCAGAACGGTCGCGAGCACGCCACATACGGGACGTTCATCCATCGCCTGCCTTCCGGGCCCGTCTGATACCCTCGGCGCCGATGAAGAAGCCCCCTGCGTTTCTCGCCCTGTGCGTGATTGGCATCGTGCTCGGTCTGTCCTCTTTGTGCTGTGGTGGTATCGGCGTGGCCTCGCCCATCGTGCAGGACAGGCTCAGCGCCATGCAGGAGCAGCAGATGCAGTCCGATCCGGGTGCCGGCGCGGGTGACGCCACCGAGATGATCCGGCGCATGCGCGCCCAGCAGCGAGCGACCATGCCCTACACCGTCGCCTTGTCGCTCTTCGGCCTGGTGTTCGGGCTGTCTCTGGTCTCGACCAGCGCGCTGGCTCTCGCCACGAGGCCGAACGCGCGTCGCTGGTTCGGGGCCACGCTGAGCGTCGGCTTCGTCTGGACGCTGCTTCAAGGGTTGGGCAACGGCTTCATCCAGTATCGCACGGGCCTGGCGACCCAGGAGATGATGCGTGGTGCCATGCCCACCGGTGGTTCGGGCCCGGACATGTCGTCCGTGATGGCCATGTCCCTGGCCGGCGGATTGTGCTGGGTCTTCGTCATCGCGCTCGTGAAGCTGCTCTACTTCGGCGGCGGCGTGCTCTACCTGCGCAAGCCCGAGGTGGAGCTTCTGTTCTCGCCAGACCATGCTGGGACCGGTGTCGACGAGGCGCTGGGACCGAGAGGTGATTGATGCAGCATTTGTTTACGCTCTCCGCCAGCGCTCTGGCCCAGCTCGTGCGACGTCGCGAGCGAAGCGCCCTCGATCTGGTCGAGGCGCACATCGCGGCGCTCGAGCGCCTGAACCCGGCCTTGAACGCCGTCGTGGCCTTTCGCTTCGAACCGGCCCGTGAGGAGGCGCGGCGATTGGACGCGGATCTGGCCGCCGGTCGCGCGGACGAGTCCAAGCCCTTTCTGGGCGTGCCCTGCACGATCAAGGAGGCCTTCGCGCTGACGGGCATGCCCAACACGGGCGGCCTGCTCGCGCGTCGCGGACAGCTCGCGACCGAGGACGCTCCGGCGGTGGCGCGCCTCCGAGCCGCAGGGGCGATCCCCCTGGGCGTCACCAACCTCTCCGAGCTCTGCATGTGGATGGAGAGCGACAACCGCGTCTACGGGCGCACCAACAACCCCTACGATCGCGGACGCACGGCGGGAGGCAGCTCCGGCGGCGAGGGCTCCATCGTGGGCTCCGGCGTCTCGCCCTTCGGTCTCGGCGCGGACGTGGGTGGCTCGATCCGCATGCCCGCCTTCTTCAACGGCGTGTTCGGTCACAAGCCGTCGCCGGGCCTCGTGCCCAACACGGGGCAGTTCCCCGTGGCGAGCACCGCGCGCGGGCTCACGATGCTGGCGACGGGGCCGCTCTGTCGTCGCGCCGAGGATCTCGAGCCGCTCCTGCGCGTGCTCCATACGCCGCTCGCGGGCGAGGCCGAGAGCGGCGGCGTCCTCGGCTCCGTGGCCGACGTGGCCATCGACAGCCTGCGCGTGCTCGACGTGCCCACGGATGGTCGCTGGCGTGTGCAGCCCGAGCTCGCCGACGCGCAGCGACGCGCGGCCAGTCACCTCGAAGCGCGCGGCGTCCGCGTGGAGCGCCGGTACTTCCCGGCCTTCCGGCACGCGCTCTTGATCTGGGCCGCTGCCATGGAGGAGGCGAGCCCCGAGCGCTTCGCCGAGTTGATGGGGCAAGGCGTCGCGGTGCCGCCGGGGCGCGAGCTCTTGCGTTGGGCGACGGGTCGCTCGAATCACACGCTGCCGGCCATCGGCCTCGCGCTGATCGAGGATCTGCTCGATGTGCTGCCCGGAGACATCGGGCGCTACCGCGATCTAGGCGATCAGCTGAGGGAAGAGATCCTCGACGCCCTCGGGGCCCACGGCGTGCTGCTCTATCCGCCCTATCCGAGCGTGGCGCCGCGTCATGGCGAGCCGCTGAGGCCGCCGCTGAAGTTCACCTACACCGCGCTCTGGAACGCCCTCGGCTTGCCCGTCACGCAGGTGCCCCTCGGTCTGGACTCGCGCGGGCTGCCCCTCGGCGTGCAGGTCGTCACGGCGCCGGGCCACGACCACCTCGCCATCGCCGTCGCCCTCGAGCTCGAGCGTGCCTTCGGCGGTTGGTGTCCGCCCTCCGTTAGGCCGTAGGCGGCGGCGGTGGCTCCGCTTCTCCGTCTCCGCGCCGCTTCAGCAACAGCACGTCGAGGCTCGATTGGTCGCGCTCCTGGGGCACGGCGAGGATGAAGATCAACAGCATCAGGCGCGGCATGATCTGATCCGCGACCGAGAAGAAGGGCTCCTTGATCAGGTGACCGAAGGTGACGACCAGGAGGATCGTGCCGATGGCGAGGCAGGCCTCGCGCACACGAAAGCCCAGACAGAGAAAGCCGCCCGCGACGAGCTCGATGAAGGGGATGGCCATGCCCACGGCCCACAGCAGCCACAGGGGGATCCAGGTGTCGCCGTAGCCCTCCACGAAGAAGCGGCGCGCGTGCTCGCCGACTCCGAGCACGAAGACCTTGTAGAAGCCCGCCATCAGGAAGAGCAGGCCCAGGATCCAGCGTGCGTAGAGCAGCGCCCACGTCATGCCGTCGATCCGGCCCTTCACGGCGAGAGCCTCTGCGCGTCCTTGCGCAGGCGCGCGATCACATCCGGGAGACGCTTCTTGTCGAGGCTGACGCGCGTGGGCATGCCCCCGTCGAGGCCCAGCATGCTGACGAGATCGATGCCGCTGTCGAAGCGCGCGGCGATGGTCACCGTGCTCTCGTCGTACACGACGGAGATGGGTGCGCGCTCCTGGCCCAGCATCAAGAGGGTGGTCCTGTCATAGGGCCCGCGGCGCCGGCTGGCGTCGCAGATGGCATAGCCATCGTCCACGCGATAGTCCAAGGAGAGGCGCTCGGCTTCGGCCTCGATGGCGTCGTACTCCTCGGCGGCCGAACGGATGCGGGTGAAGAACTCGAAGTCCGGCACGCCGCTGACGAAGTAGTGCACGACCTCCGTCTTCAGCGCGTCGTCGCGAAAGCGTGCGCGCAGAGCGCGGTCCACGCGCGTGGCGCGTTCGCTCGGTCGACCCAGGCGCGTGTCGATGGCGCGCGCGTCGTCGTCGGCGCCGGGGTAGGGCTCCTTGCCGCCCGTGATCCACTTGGCCGCGGAGCAGAGTCCGTCGAAGTCGCCGTGGCAGCAGATGGTGTCGATGTCGCCCGCGAGCGCCACGCGTTCGGGCGTGACCATCTCCGGGCAGGCGCCGTGCTGTGCCTTGGTCCGCAACACGAAGCGCGGGTCGTTGGCGTAGTCCGCCTGACGGTCGTGATCGTGGTGGTCGATCCACATCGCCAACCTGTCGCCCAGGCCGGTGATGAAGGGTAGCGTCACCTTGTCGAAAGTCGCGCCCCCCGCGTTGGCCGCGAAGGCGATGTCCAGCACGACGACGCGTCCCGGCAGTTGGTGCGGACGCGGCAGCTTGCGGGGCGTGCCGTAGGCAAGGTGGGGGAAGTTCACGCCCGGAGAATGGGTGCAGTCCCCGCGGGAAGCAACCGCCACAGCTGGGGACGGTCCTCGTCACTTTCGTCACCTGGTGTGAGCGGATTCGGAATCGAGCGGCCACGGCGCGAATCGCCTCCTCTGATTTCGTGAACTCCAGAGTCGCTCTTGCTGAAGGTCTGAGTCGGCCATTGGTCTCGCTCGCGCTGGCCGCGTTTTCGCTCACAGCATGCGGCGGCTCCGCTGACGCGGGCTCCGACGCGTCGCCCGACGACGCGAGCGACGCGGATGCGGTCGACGCGGCGGCGCAGGTCGAGTGCTTCTCGGATGTCGCCGGCACCTAAGCCATGAGTTACGCGCCCGACTGCTGCTCGGTGACATTCACGCTCGTGAGCGATCCATGCGGCGCACGCGTCGACTGGCTCGACGGTCTGACCCTCACCCTGCTGCGGCCCAAGGCCGGCTATCGCGGGAGCGACCCGTTCCGTCTGAGAGGATGCGGAACCGCGGATCCCTGAACTCGGGCTCAGTCGCGAGTCGCGCTATCCCCGGTAGGCGCCGGCGATGCGGTCGAGCAGGTGCACGACCTCGGGACGCGCGGCGACGTCGGAGGCGCGCACGTTCTGTTCGACCTGCGCGGGACGCTTGGCGCCGATCAGCACGGTGGAGACTTCGGGACGCGAGAGCGCCCAGCCGGCGGCGAGGGCGGCCGTGGGTTCGTCGACGCGCTCGGCGGCCTGACGCAGCAGATCCACCCAGCGCGCGAGGCGGAAGAAGCGCGTGCCCCAGTAGCGCGGATCACGCGCGCGCAGATCACTCTGGGGGAAGCGCGGCAGCGTGCGGAACTTCCCGCTCAACAGGCCTCGCGCCAGCGTCTCGTACGCGAACACGCCGACGCGTGCCTCGGCCTTCGCGTCAGGCTTCACCACCTGGCTCAGCTCGTCCTCGAACTCGCGCCGGATCATCGAGTAGGGCGTCTGGAACACACCCAGGTCACCGCCCGCGAGCGCCTGCTCGAGCTCCGGCGCCGCGTAGTTGCACAGCCCGAAGTGGCGAATCTTGCCCTCGCGCTTCAGCGCGCACAGCGCCTCGAGCGTCTCCTCGAGCGGCGTGTCGTGCTCGCAGGGCCAGTGCACCTGCAAGAGGTCGAGCGTCTCGACGCCCAGCCGACGCAAGCTCGCCTCGCAGTCCTCGCGCACGTAGGCCGCGCAGAGATCGCTCTCGGCGTGCTCGCCGCTGCCGTCCCAGCGCACGCCGACCTTGGTGGCGACGGTCACCTCGCCCATGGCGTCGCCGAGCGCTTGCTTCAGCACCTCGTCCGCGTGGCCGTGTCCGTACAGGGGCGCCGTGTCGAAGAGCGTCACGCCCAGCTCGCGCGCGCGCCTCACGGCGGCGATGGAGTCCTCGTCGCGCACGTCGTCGCCCCACCATTTGCCGCCGACGGCCCAGGCGCCGAAGCCGACGACGGAGACCTCGAGATCTGTTCCTGGGAGCGTCACGTAGCGCATGCGCGGAGCATACACGCCGCGGCGTTCCACGGCCTCAGCGCGTCGGCTTGCACGAAACCGGCACTCAGTGCCATATTGGCCGCCATGCGCTTCACCCCTGGCTTGATCTTCCTCACCCTGACGCTGCTCGGCTGCGGCGGCTCGGGTACTCGCGTCGCCCCAGACGGTGGCACCGCCGACGCTTCGGCGGATTCCGGTGGCTCGGACGCCGTGGTCCCGCGCCGCCCGGACCGCTGCGCGCCGGGTCACACGGGCGCCCCCGTGTTTCGCGACGTGACTGCGGATTGGGACCTCGATGTGCTGGGCGGGCGCGTGGCCGTGGCCGATCTCGACGGCGACGGCTACGTGGATCTGATCGTGCACAAGATCGGCAACCACGACCGCGCCGACTTCACGGCCGATGCCAAGACCTGGCCCTATCACATCCTGATGAACCGTGACGACGGCACGGGTCATCGCCAGTTCGTCGATCGTACGGTTGACTCGAACTATGGCGCGTTGCGCACGCCCGTGGCTGGCACCGGACGCTCGGCCCAGTTCGCCATCTTCGCGGATCTCGACGACGACGGAGATCTGGACGCGCTCAGCGGCACCTACTCCGATCGCAACGCGCCCGACACCGACCCCGGGGACCGCTCGGAGATCCTGCTCAACGACGGCGCCGGCAACTTCACGCTCGAGGCGCCGCAGGCGGCAGTGCGCGGCTTCGACGACGACCGCGCCGTGAGCACGGCCGCGGGCACCTTCCTCGACTACGACCACGACGGTCACCTCGATTTGTTCATGGGCTACTGGTACTTCAGCTACGGCATGTCGCTCTACGGCAACCCCGATCGCCTGCTGCGAGGCGACTCAACCGGTGCCTTCAGCGACGTCTCCCTGCCCATGGGCCTGGACACGACGGGCGCGCCTGGGACGCGTGGCGCCTCGCGTCCCAGCTACGGCGTGACCGCCTGTGATGTCGACGGCGATGGCGACTCGGACCTGCTCGTGAGCGCCTACGGTCGGCAGTGGAACCAGCTCTGGTTGAACACGGACGCGGGCTTCGTCGATGTCGGCGAGGCTTCGGGCTTCGACGCCGATCAGCAGATGGACTACTCCGACAACGAGTTCTACCGCTGCTATTGCCAGACCACGGGCGTGTGCACCGCGCCGGCGCCACGCATCTCCTGCGGCACCGCGGGCTGGAATGCGGGCATCGACGATCAACCCTGGAGGCTCGGCGGCAACAGCTTCAGCACCTCGTGCGCGGACGTCACGGGCGATGGCCTGCCCGACCTGTACACGGCCGAGATCCACCACTGGCACATCGGAGCGTCGAGCGACTCCAGCCAGCTGCTCGTGAACCAAGGCTTGAACGCGGACGGCGTGCCCACCTACGCGCGCCCCGGCAACGACGCCACGGGCCTGAGCGTTCCCCACGTGGGCGTGTCCTGGAACGAGGGCGGCATCGCGTCCGACCTCGCGGACCTCGACGGAGACGGACACATGGACGTGTTGCTCGGCAACAGCGACTACCCCGACAACCGCCTGCTCTACTATCGACAGCTGCCCGACGGCACCTTCACGCAGGAGGCGGTGGCGGATGGCCTCGATCACGCCTGCGCGCCTTCGGTGGTCGTGGGCGATCTCGATCGCGACGGCGACCTCGACGTGGTCGTCTCCTCCTCGACCGCGCGCGACTGCAGCGCGGCCTGGCCAGACGGCCCCGAGATCCACGTGTACGAGAACACGACCGGAAATCAGAACAACTGGACCCGCATCCACTTGGTGGGCGCGGGCGCGGCGGCGGGCGGCGCCAACGGCAGCGCCATCGGCGCGCGCGTCGTGATCACGGCGGGCAGTCACACCATCACGCGCGAGGTGCAGGCCGGTCGCGGCACCTTCGGCATGCAGGACGAGCTCGATCTGGTGGTCGGTCTGGGCGACGCATGCGTCATCGACTCAATCGAAGTGCACTGGCCCGACGCTAGCGGCAGCGTCCAGAGCTTCACGGACGTGCCCGCGAACTACGGCTTCAGCCTGCATCAAGGCGGCGCGCTCGAGTATTCGCTCTAACGTAGCGTCAGGCCAGCGTGCCCTGTCGCGGTTCGTGCCGTGGCGCTCCACTCCCCTACGTGACGGGAGGATCAACCAAGGATGATCGGCCGGGGCCGGGCGTTGGGGAGGCGGGTGAGAGCCCCGGGTTCGAACCGGGTTTCCCCTCCATCCCCAAGGCGGCTGCCATCCCCGCCGAGGCACTCGCGACGGCCGCGAACGCACCCGCGAACACACCCGCGGACGCCCTCGAGGGTCGCGGCGACGCGGGTGCGTTGGGCGCGCCAACGTCGCTGCTCTCTCTTCCACCGCCGGTGGCGCACTTCGGCCGCTACCAGCTGCTCGGTCGCATGGCCGTCGGCGGCATGGCGGAGATCTTCCTGGGACAGCAGGAGATCGACGGAGACGCGGCGCGCTACGTGATCGTGAAGCTGATCCGAGGTGGCCTGGCCGAGGATCCTGACTTCGGGGACATGTTCGCCATCGAGGGGCGCGTCGCGATGGCGCTGGTGCACCCCAACATCTGCCACGTGTACGAGTTCGCGCGCGAGCACGGCCTCTACTTCATCGCCATGGAGTACGTGGACGGAGTCACGCTTCGGAAGTTGACCGCGACGATGGCGCGTCAGGGTCAACGCCTGCCCGTCGCGCTCAGCGTCAAGATCATCGCCGACGTCGCCGCCGCCCTCGACTACGCGCACAGGGCCAAGGACGCGCGGGGTCGCGATCGCGGCGTCGTGCACCGGGACGTGTCGCCGCAGAACATCATGGTCAGCTACGACGGCAACGTGAAGCTCCTGGATTTCGGCATCTCCAAGGTGATGGGCGAGGTGGGCGTCCACGAGGAGGGCAGGATGAAGGGGAAGGGCGGCTACATGGCGCCCGAGCAGATCCGCGCCGCGCCGATCGACGGACGGGCCGACGTGTTCAGTCTGGGCGTCTGCCTCTACGAGGCCGTGACGGGGGCCCGGCTGTACAAGCGCGAAAACCGCTTCGCCTCCCTCGAGGCGATCCTCGAAGAGCCGCCGCCGTCGATCCTGGAGCTCGTCCCCGAGTGCTCGAAGGAGCTGGCTGCCATCGTCGACCAGGCTCTGCAGAAGGAGCCGGAAGCTCGCTACGCCAGCGCGGGAGCCTTTCAGCAGGCGCTCTCTCGCTACCTCGCCGACCGACGCGAGGTCGCGTCGAGCCGGCAGCTGCGCGAGCTGATGGAGACCCACTTCGGGGTTCGAGCCGGTGTCGGGGAGCTGCTGGACCGCTCGCCCGCGGCGTTGACCCGGCTCGCGGGCTTCAGCGCCCTAGGACCGCCCGGCGGAAGGCGCGCGGGTCTGTCCGAACCCACGATGGTGCTGCCCGAGCCGTCACGCTTCAGCGCGCCGGTGGTCGGCCTGGCGATCGTCCTGCTCGCGGGCGTCGTGGGCGCGGGCGTCTTCGCCACGCGCGGATCCAACTCGGAAGCGTCCACCCCGACCGTGGCGGTACCTCCGGTCGCCGCCCTCGCCGCAGAGTCCGCGTCGGTCGACTCCGAGGACGCGGGAGAGCCCGCGCTACCGCCCGCGGCAGCCGAGGCCCCGACGGAGACCGTCGACCAGGGCCGTCCGGCCACCGGCCCGAGTTTGGACGAAGACGGCGAGCAGGTGCATCGCCGCCGGTCGACTCGGCGTAGGCACCAGCGATCCATTGGTTTCGTCAGGAATCCTGGCTTCTGAATGCGCCTCGTCGTTACGCTCATCACCCTCATGGTCGCCGCCTACGCCTTCGAAGTTGGGGCTCAAGATGCGTCTCCGGAGCCTGGGCACCTGCCCCCGGCGGCCACGACGGACGCTGGCTCTTCCATCGAGGCGTCGCCCGACCCGGGGACGCCCGCCGAGGCTCCGCCAGCCGACGGCTTCGACCCGCCCGATGCCCAGGCCCTGGGCTCGGAGACCGCCAGCTCCGAGGACCTGGACCGCGCGCGGGAGATCTTCCAGCGAGGCATCGAGGCCGCGGAGCGCCGCGAATTCGACGAGGCGATCGAGCTCTTCCAGTCGGCCCTGGCCATCCATGACGCCCCGGCGATCCGCTTCAACCTCGCCAGCGCGCTGTACGAGCGCGGGCGCCTCGAGGAAGCCTTCGACTTCAACCGCTCCGTCATGCTTACCTCCGAGGCCGATCCAGACTTGCGCCGCCGCTCGCGGCGCCTCGAGTCCACGCTCATGCGTCGCCTCGGTCGACTCACGGTGGTGCTCGTCGGTGAGACCCGGGACGTCGCGGTCACGGTCGATGGCGCGCCCCTCCCCGCCGATCGCATCGGGGTCGAACGCCCGATGCGACCGGGCACGCACGTCATGATCGCTACGCACGAGGGCAGCCCCCTCACCCGTCGCGAAGTGAACCTGCACGCGGGCGCCTCGGAGGTGGTGGAGCTCCATCTCTACACCACCCCGGCGGAGGCCGCGCAGGCGGCTCGGGCGGCCCGATCCGAGCGCGAAGCGACCGACGGCGTAGGCCCCTCGCGGCGACTCCGCGTCGGGCTCGGCGTGGGTGCGGCCGCGGTGGTCGTGGCCGCGGCCGTGGTCGTGGTCGTGCTGCTGCTCGGCGGTCAGTCGAGCTCCGTGCCGGGCGACTACGAACCCGCGATCCTCAGGTGGCGTTGATGCGCGCGCTCCCGCTGCTCGTCCTCTCGATGCTGCTCGCGGCCTGCGGCGGGCGCACGGAGGTGCTCGTCGTCACCGACAGCGAACTCGCGGTCCCCTCGGAGCTCGACCAGTTGCACGTGGTCGTGACCGCGCCCGACGGAACGACGCAGGAGTCCGTGGCGTCGCTCGGGCCCGGGGAGCCGTCGCTGCCACGCCGCCTCGGTCTCGTGCACGAGGGCGGACCCTTGGGCCCTTTCACGGTCCTGGTGGAGGGGCGCCTCGCGGATGCGGTCGTGCTCTCGCGCGAGGCCCGCTTCGAGTTCCAAGCCGGCGAGACGCGGGTGCTCCAGATGCACCTCTTGCGCTCCTGTGTGGGCGTGACCTGTCCCTCGGGGCAGACCTGTGGGGAGACCGCGTGTCGCACCAACGACGTCGGTTCCGGCGACTTGTCGCCCTGGACGGGCACCCCGCCGCGGCTCGGCGTGGACGCCGGGAGTGACGCCGCGGTCGACGCTTGCTTCCCGCGGGCCGAGACCTGCAACGGCCTCGACGACGACTGCGACGGTGACGTCGACGAGGACTTCGCCCTCGACAGCAACCCCTCGAACTGTGGGAGCTGCGGCTTCGCCTGCAACTTCCGCAACGGTGTCGGGGAGTGCAACGGTGGAAGCTGTCAGATCAACGCGTGCAATCCGGGCCTCGACGACTGCGACGGCATGGCCGTCACGGGTTGCGAGACGGACCTGATGGCCTCGGCGAACAACTGCGGCGCGTGCGGCAACACGTGCGGCGGCGCGACGCGGACTTGCTGCGGCGGGAGCTGCGCGCGCTCCTGTCCTTGAGTCGCGTTGCAGGCGGCGAGTTCAGTGGCCCGATTCCGCTGATCGTGAATCAGGGGATGTTGATCACGAGGTCCGGGAGCACCTGACTCGCGGAGCCCGCGCTGCCGTTGCCGATGCGACCGTGCGTGTCGATGCCCCAGCAGTAGGCCTCGCCGCTGGTGCGCAGCGCGCAAGCGTGCTGCCAGCCGGCGCCGATCTCGAGCACGTCCGTCAGGCGCCCCATGCCGCTGGGGTCGAGCACCATTCGGGCTGTCGACTCGTCGCCCCCGGTCGCGCCCGCGTCCGCGCCGTCCACGACGCCATCGCAGTCGTTGTCAGCAGGCCACGTCGACGAAGCCGTCCCGGTCGTCGTCCTTGTCGCCGAAGGTCGTGGGGTCGCAGTCCTCGTCGCGATCGAGCTCGTCGCAGACCTCGAGGTTGCCGGGGTAGCGCTGGGCGCTGGTGTCGTCGCAGTCGTCGCCGCCGCAGACGATGGCGTCCTGCCCGTGTCCGTCCGCGTCGGCGATCACGGAGCAGACGGATCGACACAGGGCCTCGGCCTCGTCGCCGCGCTGGCCCGTGAGGCAGGGGTCGTTGCCCGGCGCGCATCCGTCCACGTCGGCTCGGGGATCGTCCGCTGCGCAGACCTCGGGGCCATTGCAGAAGAGTCCGTCGTCGCAGTTCGCGTCGGCCGTGCACAGCACCCGGGGCGCCGCGTCCACCCCGGCGTCTTCGGCCGGGGGCTTGCTGCTCCCGCATCCGCTGACCCACACGATCGTCCACAAGACCACGCTGCGGTGGCCCAAGCCCTCGAGAAACCTTGCACCCATCCCAGCCCCCGCGTTCTCGGCGCCCCCGCCGTCGGTCTTCTGCCCAGAAAACTAACGTCCGGTGGTACCAGCCTCCTGCGCGCCTGGGTAATCGCCTCGGTCCAGCCCGATTCGCGCCTGCTCACACGCGTGAGTTAGGAGCGGTCCAGACCTTGACGCATTGCGGCATGGGGAGCAGATTCCCGCCCGCTGGCGCGTGCGATTGCCCGTGAATGCGCCGGAAAAGCCAACCGCCCAGGAGGTATTCGTGGCGCACGCGATCAACCGTTACAAGGCCGATCTCAGAGACTATCGCTTTCTGCTCTTCGAGCAGTTCGGCCTCTCCGATCTCCTGGGCACGGCGCCCTACGAAGACTGGGACGAGGAGACGGTCATCGCCGTAATCGACGAGATGTACCGCTTCGCCTGCGACGTCACCGGTCCGCTCAACCGCAACGGCGACGAGCAGGGCTGCCGCATCGAGGACGGTCGCGTGATCACGCCGGATGGCTTCCCCGCCGCGTGGAAGAAGCTGTACGAGGCGGGCTGGAAGAGCCTGACCATCGCCGAGGAGTGGGGCGGCCAGGGCGCGCCGCGCACGCTCGGCGTGTGCGCCGAGGAGCTGCTCTCGGGCTCCAACACCTCCTTCGCCATGTACCCGGGCCTGACGGTCGGTGCGGCCGAGCTGATCGAGGAGTTCGGCACGGATCGTCAGAGGAAGATCTACCTGGAGCGCATGTTCGGCGGGACGTGGTCCGGCACCATGTGCCTGACCGAGGCCGAAGCCGGCTCCGACGTGGGCGCGGCGACGACCAGCGCCAGGAAGCTCGAGGACGGCCGCTACGCCATCACCGGCGGCAAGGTCTTCATCAGCGCCGGCGACTCCGACGTGGCCGAGAACGTCATCCACCTGGCCCTGGCGCGCATCGAGGGCGCCATGGCCGGCACCAAGGGCCTCAGCCTGTTCATCGTGCCGCGCGTGCGCGTCGGCGACGACGGCAAGCTGGCCGAGGACAACGACGTCAAGGTCGTGGGCATCGAGCACAAGATGGGCATCAACGGCTCGGCCACCTGTCAGCTCGCCTTCGGCGAGGACGGGGGCTGCATCGGAGAGCTCGTGGGCACGGCTGAGCATCAGGGCATGCGCCAGATGTTCCAGATGATGAACATGGCCCGCATCGGCGTCGGTCTGCAGGGGCTCGCCGTCGCAAGCAGCGCCTACCTGAACGCCCTCGCGTACGCCAAGGAGCGCAAGCAGGGCTCCTCCATCAAGGAGTGGAAGAACCCGGAGGCGCCGCGCGTCGCCATCATCGAGCATCCCAACGTCCGCCAGGACCTGCTCGACATGAAGGCCCGCGTCGAGGGCATCCGCGCGCTGATCGTCAAGCTCGCCATGCATCAGGACCGCTTCGAGGTGCGCACCGGCAAGGACGACGAGCGCGCCGCGTATCACGAGGGTCAGGTCGATCTGCTCACGCCTCTGGTCAAGGCCTACAGCTCCGATCAGTCCTTCCTGATCTGCGCCAAGGCCATCTCCGTCTACGGTGGCGCCGGGTACCTGAAGGATCACCCCGTGGAGCAGTACTGCCGCGACTCGAAGATCTTCAGCATCTACGAGGGCACGAACGCGATTCAGTCCCTCGACCTCGTCGGGCGCAAGCTCGGTCAGGGCGGCGGCAAGAACACGCAGGCCTTCCTCGGCGACATCCAGAAGTTCATCACCACGCACGCCGACGACGCGGAGTTCGGGCCGTCCATCGCCAGCCTGAAGAAGGCGCACGAGGCCGTGGGCGGCACGACCATGCAGTTCCTGGGCTGGTTCCAGGGTGGTCAGATGCAGCACATCCCGCTCGCCTCCGAGCGCTTCCTGAGCATGATGAGCGAGCTCGCCGTGGGTTGGCTCTTGCTCGAGCAGGCGGTGATCGCGCGCGACGCCCTCAAGCACGTCTCGGACACGCACCCGGATCGCCACTTCTACCAGGGCAAAATCTCGGCTGCGCGCTACTTCGCCGTCAACGCTTTGCCCTTCGTGGTGGCCAACGCGCGCTCCATCGCCGCCGCGGACGAGAGCGCGATCGACATCGCCAACGAGGCCTTCGCGCCGGAGTGATCCGGGGAAGGCAACTGGGTTAGTCTGGGGTCATGACCCTGGCCGACACCATCGACTTCTTTCCGCCCGAAGAGTGGCAGACGGATGGCTTCACCCTGCGCTCTTGGCGCCCAGGCGACGGCCCGGCGATCTTCCAGGCTGTCGACTCGTCGCGCCATCATCTGCGCGTCTTCATGCCCTGGGTCGACAAGCACGCGACCCTCGCCGACTCGGAGCACTACGTCCGCGGCGCGCGCGCGGCCTATCTGAAGGCCGAGAAGTGCGACCTCGGCGTGTTCGCCCCCGACGGTCGCGTGCTCGGCGGATCGGGCTTCTTCGCGCGGGACGGTTGGCTCGCCGAGGGCAAGGCCGAGATCGGCATGTGGGTGCGCGCCGACGAAGCCGGCAGGGGCCTGGCGACGCGCATCCTCTTGGAGATGCTGCGCTGGGGCTTCACGGATTGGCCCTTCCTGCGTCTCGCCTGGCGCTGCAGCGGCAGCAACGCCGCGAGCGCGCGCGTGGCCGAGAAGGGCGGCATGCGCCTGGAGGGCGTGCTGCGCGCCTACACCGTCGAGCCCGATGGCACGCGCGAGGACACGCACGTCTACGGCATCCTGCGACACGAGTGGGTCGCGCGCTGAGCGCCGCGCGGATCGGTCAGCTCAGCTCGACTTCGACGTTCACGTCGCCGACGCGTGAGGCGCGCGCCGTGAGCCGCAGCGTGCCCGTGCCGCGCGCCATGATGACCACGCGCCGACTCTGGGCGTTGCCCTGCGAGCGCAGGAAGTACAGCGCCGCGCCGCCACCGAAGCGCCCGCGTCCCCAGCCCTCGAGGTGGCCGAGGTCCTCGCGTCCGCCGCTGGGCGCGAGGATCTCGAGCCCCGGTCCGCGCGCCTCGAGGGTGAACTCCTCGTTCCAGGGATGCTTCTTGGCGGAGGCGAGCCCGTAGCTCGGCAGGTAGCCGTGGTTCTGGACTACGCAGGCGACGCGATGGACATCGCCGCCGACGTTCTCCACTTCTTCGACTTGGATCGTGATGCACGGCATCAGGGCCGCGACGCGCAGGTAGGCCGCGGAGACGCCGGCGCAGATCTCGCCCAGCTTCGCGGGCGGCGGGTTCCACATCCCGAAGCGCGGATCGAGTCCGCCCACTTCCACCGGGCCGAGCTGTGGATGCGTGAAGGCGCGCCAGGCCGGCATGCACTTGCCGCCGTTCTGGTCGCGATCCCATTCGGCGAGCTTGATCAGGTCCGCGCGTTCGAGGTGGGTGTAGCGATCGACGAAGCGCTTCGGCTTGGGCAAGCCCACCTGTTCGAAGAGATCCCAGAGCTCGCAGGCCCAGGAGATGCAGCCGCGCTGCTCGTAGGCGAACTCCGAGAGATCACCGCGCAAGGGCTGGTCGGGTTCGTAGGTGAACTCCGTAAAGCCGCTCACCATCGGGTAGCCCGTGAACTCCGTCGTCCACTCCTCGACCTGGCGATAGAGCGCGAGGTCACTCGGATCCATTTTGTTGTCTTCGGCGTGACCGAGGGGACGGATGTGCACGCCGCCGAAGGTGTGGAGGTTGAGCCAGGCGAAGATCTCGGGGTGCGCGACGGCGTGCTCGATGATCGCGCGCGACTCGGGCTCGCTGCCGGGGTAGCGGCCCGCGCCGTCCTGGTCCGGCTCGGCGCGCCAGTCGTAGGGGAAGTTGCGGTTGAGGTCGGGCTCGTTGTCGCTGAGGAAGTGGGGCGCGGGCACGGTGTGTCCGTCCCAGCCTTCGATGAAACCTTCGGGGTAGATAGCGTAGAAGGGCCCCTCGTCTTCCAGCCGCCGCGGCAGCATCAGTCCGGGCATCTCGCTCGACTCCACGAAGTCTCCCGCCGGGTCTCGTCGGCGCATCACCAAGGCCAGGCCGTCTCCGTCCACGTC
>JAACVI010000301.1 GCA_009992505.1 Myxococcales bacterium | reverse complement strand
CACCCCACGGTCGTACATACCTTGGTGACGACTGCGTCCGGTGCAGGACAAGTCCTGCACCCCACGGTCGTACGTCGTCGCGCCTGGCTCAGCGGGTGCGGCGGAGGTGTTCGGTGCCGTCGAAGCGCAGGCGCGAGGCCTTGTCCTCCACGGTGGTGAAGATCTCCACGGGGCGCTTCCAGACGCGGTTCAGCGCGACGAGCACCTCTTGCGCCCAGTCGAGCTTGAGGTCGACGCCGTGGTGGTCGTGCTCGAGCAAGAGCTCGCCTCGGTTCTCGTGGTTGGCGTCGAGCACACGGATGATGGGGCTGCCCGCGTTGGTGAGCTGGGTGAGCAGCTTCTTCTTCACCTCGCGGAACTGGCGCGTCTCGATCTCGTAGCGATCGTTGCGCTCGCTCCAGCCGAAGGCGTAGAGCTTCTGATCGGCGACGAAGTCGGGCGTGAGGAACTCGTCGATGAAGGTCACGTCGGTGTAGAGCGCACGCACCTCGAAGATCTTCTTGCGGCCCAGGCCCGTGCGCCTGTCCCAGCCCGCGCGCGTGGCGTAGTCCCGGCAGTCGTCCCACTCACGCCCGAACTGCCCGCGGTCCCAGCGATACTCGATGTGACGGTAGAGTTCGACGCCGAGCTTGTAGGGGTTGAGCTGTCCAGGCGACGTGGCGAGCACGCCCGCGCAGCGATCCGCGTAGTCCACGATCTCCGAGGCGTCGCAGATCTTCTCGGTCATCAGGCGCGAGTGCCAGTAGGTGGCCCAGCCCTCGTTCATGATCTTCGTCTGCATCTGCGGCAGGTAGTAGTAGGCCTCGCGTCGGAGCAGCGAGAGCACCTCGCGCTCCCAGCGCTCGAGGGGCGCGTTCACCAGCAGGAAACCGAGCACGTCGCGATCCGGAGACTCGGGGAAGCGTCGGGCGCGCGTCTTCTCCTCGGCCACGCGCGCGCGCTCCTGCGCCACGAATTCCTCCGGGTTGATGAAGGACTCCATGTAGTCCCGATCCACGCGCAAGAGCCGCAGCTCCTCGGGCAGCGCCTCGTCCTCGTCACGCGTCTCGGGCGGGTGGCTCGGCCGGAAGGGCTTCTGCGGATCGATCAGGTTCTCGAGGCTGAGGCAGGCGTCGATGAACCGCTCCACCTGCTCGATGCCGATGCGCCGCGCCCAGCGCCGCACGATGGCGCCATGGTTGGCGAAGGTGTCGAGCCATTTGCGGATCGGCACGCCCGTCTCTGGATCGACGCCTTGGTCGGTGATCTTGAAGGCGAAGTTATTCTTGAAGAAGTCGACGTGGGCGTAGACGTGCGCCATCACCAGCTTCTGATCGACGATGCTGTTGCCCTCGAGCAGGTAGGCGATGGACGGATTGTTGTTGATGACCATCTCGTAGATCTTCGAGAGGCCGTACTCGTGGCTCTTCTTGAGCTGCTCGTACTCCATGCCGAAGCGCCAATGGGGATAGCGCGTCGGGAAGCCGCCGAAGGCCGCGATCTCGTTCATCTGGTCGTAGCTCAGCACCTCGAAGAGCAGCGGGAAGAAGTCGAGGCCCGCGTCCTTGGCGATGGCCTCGATGGCGAACTGCTGCGCACGCAGGTAGTCGGGCAGGCGTCGGTCGTAGGCGAGCGACATCTACTTTCCCTTCCCGAGGAAGTCCCGGATGGAACCCATGATGGCGTCGCGATCCTTCACCTCGGAGGTGATGATGCGCTCGTCGTCGCCGAAGTTCTCACGCAGATCCTTGATGAACTGACCGGAGCCGTAGGGGCTCTCGACCTGCCCATAACAGAAGACGTTGGATGCCGGCAGGAGTGTCTCCTTCAACAGGTTCACACAGACATTCGTGTCATCCACGCTCCAGTTGTCTCCATCGGAGAAGTGGAAGGGGTAGATGTTCCACTCGCTGGGCGGGTAGTCGTCGCCGATCACCTGCGCGGCCAGGCGATAGGCGCTCGAGATCATGGTGCCGCCCGACTCGCGCGTGCGGAAGAAGGTGTCGCGGTCGACCTCGCGTGCCACGGCGTCGTGGATGATGAAGCGCGTCTCGACGCCCTGGTACTGCTTGCGCAGCCAGGTATCGAGCCAGAAGGACTCGATGCGCACGATCTCCTTCTGCTCGTCCCCCATCGAGCCCGAGACGTCCATCATGTAGATGATGACGGCGTTGGCGACCGGCTCGTCCTTGGTCTTCCAGCTGCGGTACCGCATGTCGTCCCGCGTCGGGATGATGACGGGGTTCTTGGGATCGTAGCTGCCCATGGAGATCTGGCGGCGAAGCGCGCTCTTGAAGGTGCGCTTGAAGTGACGCAGCGAGTTGGGGCCGACGCGCCGGACGCCGACGTAGCGATCCTTCTGATCGACGATGGCGTTCTTGCCCTTGTCCTCGATGTTCGGCAGCTCGAGCTCCTCGCCGAGGATCTCCGCGAGCTCGTCGAGCGTCAGCTCCACCTCGAGGGCGTGCTGTCCCGCGTCCTTGCCGGCCTCGCCCTTGCCATCACCCTCCTGGCCCTGGCCCTGACCGACGCCGTCCCCCGCCTCGCCCTCCCCCTGCCCGACACCGCCCTGCTGCTTGTCGGCGAACCGGAAGCGCGGGATGTCGATGTGGGGGATGGGAATCGACACGACGTCGTTCCCCTGCTTGCCCATGAGCTCGCCCTGGGAGATGTATTTCTTGAGGTTTTGCCGGATTTTCCCGCGCACGATATTGCGAAAGCGCGAGTGGTCCTGGTCGATTTTCAGGGTCACGCGGATAGCATAGCAGCTTGCTCGGCCCGAGGCGCTACGACGCGCTGCATCCCGATCGAGGGCGCGGCGCTCGTCCGTCTCACGCGTCGCTGACGCAGAGCAGCGGGCTCGCTGACGAGCTGGTGCAGGGGCCCGTGGCCGGGCAGCAGTTGGTCGGGCACGAAGCGAGGCAGGCCTCACCCTTCGGCCAGCAGTAGTTCATATGTGGGCCCGATCCGCCGCACATGCTGCCGGCGGCGCCGCCGTCCGTCCACGCGCACACGCTGGTGCCGCTGTCGTAGCGGGTGATGCTGGCCGCCGCGGCCCACTGTCCGATCAGCATCAGGCTGGCGGGCCCGAACCCGACCGGGCAGACGTTGCTCGGGTTGGTGGAGTAGCAGCCGACGACGCGGAACTCTCGGCTGCCGGAGCAGCCGGAGTACCAACCCGTGCAGCTCGTGCTGGGGACGATGGTCGTCTCCGGATAATCGTAGCCGCCGCACGAAACGACGGTTCCGGAGCTGCAGACGCCCCCACTGCAGGTCGGCGTGGTGACGGCGCAGGGGGTGCCACACCCGCCGCAGTGGTTGGGATTGGTGGCCGTGTCCACGCACGCATCTCCGCACTGCGTCGGCGTCGATCCGCCGCAGCTCAGCGCGCACGCACCGCCGCTGCACACCTCGCCCGAAGCGCAGGCCGTCGCGCAGTCGCCGCAGTG
>JAACVI010000376.1 GCA_009992505.1 Myxococcales bacterium | reverse complement strand
GTAGCCCGAGGGCTGGTTGCCGGTGTGGATGTCACCCGAGCAATAGGGCACGAAGACGAAGTTCCAATCCGCAACGGGGTTGTCCGGATCCGTGCGGTCGAAGATGCCGTTGGCGAGCGCGTTCACGGCGGGGTTCAGCTTGGCGGCGTTGAAGCCATCCGGGTTCGCCACGGCGATGCAGCTCAGCGCGTCGAAGCACAGGTTGCCACCCTGAAAGTAGATCACGACGTCGTCGCTGGTGGAGCTCAGGTTCAGGCCGAGACCCGTCGCGGAGCCGTCCATGCAGGTCGTGCCGGGGAAGTCCACGAAGGTCCACACGCCATCGGCGGCGGTCATGGCGTCGCCATACTCGATCGTGGGCGGAGGCGGAGGCGGCGGGCCCGAGTCGCGCATGGGTCGCGTCGCGTCCATCGCGGCGTCCATGGAAGCGTCCGTCGCCACGCCGCCGTCGGTGGCGGAGTCGAGCGTCGTGCCCGAGTCGACGGGTGTGTTCGTGGCGTCGTCGCCACAGGCGAGGGCCAAGAGCAGGGCGGTCAGCAGGATCGAGCGGGCGAGAAAACGCATGGGCACTCCTTCGAGGACCGAAGAATAGCGTCATCGCTCGCGCGCGACAGCCCCCTCGGGGTCGTCGCCCGATTCGCCCGATCAGTCTTCCGGGCCGCCGCTGTTGCGCTCGTGACGATCGACCACGGCCAGGATCTCTTCCTCGCTGAGGTTGTGGTCGCTCTCCTTGGCCACCTTCAAGATGGAGGAGACGAGCGAATCGTCGGGGTGCTTGCCGTGGTCCTGCAACCAGTAGGTCACGTTGCTGATGCCGGACATGGGGCCGACGCAGATCTCTTGCTTGCGACCGACCATGCTCGCGGGCACGCCTGAGTAGACGCGGTCGGCGAGGAAGTCGTCGCCCTTGCTCTTGGCCTTGATGATCGCCGCGGCGTGCACGCCCGTCGCCGTGCGGAAGGCGTCTTCACCGACCACCGGGTAGTTGATCGGGATCGGGAACCGCGTGGCCTTGGATACGAGCTGCGCGATGGCCGCGAGCTTGGTCAGGTCGCGATCCGGGATGATCCCGAGCAGCTTGAGGTTGATCAGGATGAGGTCGAGCGGCGCGTTGCCGACGCGCTCGCCGATGCCGAGGATCGTCCCGTGCACGCGGTCGGCGCCGTACTCCAGGGCGTAGATCGAGTTGACCAGCCCGAGGCCGCGATCGTTGTGGCCGTGCCAGTCGATGCCGACGGTCGCGCCCGTGCCCTCGATCACGTGGCGCGTGTAGCCGATCAGGTTCTTCACCCCGTCGGGTGTGACGTGGCCGACGGTGTCGCACAGGCAGAGGTTCTTGGCGCCCGCGTCGATGGCGGCGCGGAACAGAGGCGTCAGCAGATCCGGACGCGAGCGCGTCGTGTCCTCGGTGACGAAGGTGACCTCGAGCCCCTCCTTCACGGCGAACTCGATGGCCTTCACCGAGCGCTCGATGATGAGCTCGCGCGACCAATCCTCGGCCAGGCGTCGAATGGGCGACGAGCCGATGAAGGTCATCACCTCGACGGGGATGCCCGCCTTCTGGGTGATCTCCACCATGGGCGCGATGTCGGAGACCAGTGTGCGCCCGGCGCAGGTGGGCTTGATGCTGAGCTTCTGCTCGGCGATCTCGCGCACCATGCGCAGCACGTCGTCGAAGGCGCGCGGGCCGGCGCCGGGCAGGCCCACGTCCGTGCTCTCCACGCCCAGCTCGTCGAGCAGGTGCACGATGGCGAGCTTGTCGCCGATGCCGGGATCCACGACCGAGGGGTTCTGGATTCCGTCGCGCAGCGTCTCGTCGTGGAGCGCGAACTTGCGCTTCAGCAAAACGGGACCGCGCCGGTCGACCTCGTTCCAGTCGTAGATCAGCTCGGCGGCGGTGAGGGAGTCGGTCATGGGGAGCCCTACGTGGGGAGGTGGAGAACTGGGATTGCATCGCGGGGCGACGCCATCGACGCGCCGCCCCGTTTGGCTCAGATCATTTCGAGGACGAGGGCGATGCCCTGGCCGCCGCCGATGCAGGCGGAGCCGACGGCGAAGCGCTCGCCGCGCTTGCGCGCAGTGTAGATCAGGTTGCTAGTGATGCGCGCGCCCGAGGCGCCGAGGGGATGACCCTGGGCCACCGCGCCGCCGTTCACGTTCGTCTTGTCGTCCGGCAAGCCGAGCTCGCGCTGCACGCCGAGGAACTGCGAGGAGAAGGCCTCGTTCACGTCGAAGAGGCCGATGTCCTTCAGGGTCAAGCCCGCGCGCTCGAGGCCGCCACGGATCGCGGGCACGGGGCCCAGACCCATCAAGGTCGGCTCCACGCCGGCCACGCCCCATTGCACGAGCCTGGCCAGAGGCTTGAGGCCCTGCGCCTTGCCCCACGCGCCGTCGACCACGACCATGGCGCCGGCGCCGTCGCAGATGCCGCTGGCGTTGCCCGCGCTGACCACGCCGTCCTTCTTGAACACGGCGGGCAAGCTGGCGAGGGTCTCCATCGTGGTGTCGGGACGCGGATGCTCGTCCTTGTTGATGACGACTTCCTTGCGTCGCTTCATCACGGTGACGGGCGCCATCTCTTCGGCGAAGCCGCCCGACTCCTGCGCGGCGGCCCACTTCTTCTGGCTGCCCAGGGCGAAGGTGTCCGCGTCCTCGCGCGTCACGCCGTACTTCTCGGCGATGTTCTCGGCCGTCATGGCCATGGGCGTCTTGCAGTAGCTGTCGGTGAGCGACTCCCAGAGGCTGTCCACCATGGGCGCGGGGCGACCGAACTTCTGTCCGTCGCGCAGGCCGTAGATGCAGTGGGGCGCCTGGCTCATGTTCTCGCCGCCGGCGACGAGCACGGCCTTGGAGTCGCCGAGCAGGATCTGCTGCGCCGCGTTCACGACGACCTGGAAGCCCGAGCCGCAAAGGCGGTTCACCGTCAGGCCGGGCACCTCGATGCCGAGGCCGGACTTCAAGCCCACGTGGCGCGCGCCGTAGATCGCGTCCGTGCTCGACTGCAGCACGTTGCCGAAGATCGTGTGATCGAATTCCTCGACCGGCACGCCGCTCTGGGCGATGGCCGCCTTGCTCGCCACCACCGCGAGATCGATGGCGCTGACGTCCTTCAAGGCCCCGCTGAAATCACCGAAGGGGGTGCGCTTCGCGGCGACGATCCAGATTTCCTTCTCGAGCTTCTTCATAATTCCTCCGGTGGTGGGCCTGGTTGAAGGATCCTCTAGATCGATGTGGGGGGATGTGCCCTGCGATTAATCACGCCACACCTCGAGCGCCGCCGACCGCAGCGCCTCCCCGGGCGTTCGCCAGCGCGTCGTGACGCTATGCTGTGCGAATTCGTCACTGTCCGAATTCACTTCGACCGCGGGGCAAGACACTGAGCGCTTGGCGTCTCTTGGCTCAGTCGATGTCGGCCCAGGAGTTGGCGACGACGTATTCCTCGGGGCGCTCCTTGGTGGAGGCGCGGACGATGACCTTGCCGTCTTCGACCCAGCCCTCGGTGATGATGGTCTCGCCGGGGAAGACGGGCTTGCGGAACTGGGCGTTGAAGCCGCGGAAGCGGTTGGGGTCACCGCCGCAGGCCTGGTGCAGGATGGCGCGGCCCATGTAGCCGTAGGTGCACAGGCCGTGGAGGATGGGGCCGTCGAAGCCGGCTTGTTTGCCGATGGCGGGGTCCGCGTGCAGCGGGTTCCGGTCGCCGTTGAGTCGATAGAGCAGCGCCTGCTCGGGGCTGGTCGCCTCTTCGACCACGAAGTCCGGCTCGCGTTCGGGCGGGCGCGCCTTGGGGCTCTTGGGCGGGCGCTCTCCGTCGAAGCCGCCGTCGAAGCGGTAGAGGATGCTCCACTCGGTCTCGCACACGAGGTCGCCATCGGCGTCCCGCGTCTCCGAGGTGAAGATGGCCTGGGCCATGCGCTTGAGGTCGTAGATGGCCGCGACCTTGCCCACGGTCTTGAGCTCCGCGCGCGGGGTGAAGGGCTTGTGCAGGCGGATGCCCTGGGCGCCGTGCACGACGCCGAGCAGGTTTCCGTCCACCACGTTCAAGAGCGCGCCGACGACCTGAAACGTGGGCACCACGGCGTAGGTCGGCAGCACCTTCGGGCCCAGCCCTTCGTACAAGAAGTCGAGCTCCTCGCGCTTGGCGCCGCAGCCGAGGGCGTAGAGGATCACGCCGTTTTCATCGTAGCTGTGGACGAGCTCTGCCGTCTCGTGACCAACGCAGTCGGGGTTCAACGCCATCTTGGGCCTCGCTTCCGGGCGCACGCTAGAGCGTGAGGCAGGTTGGATGCAAGGATGAGCTCGCGTCGAGAGTGGTTCGACCTCGCGCTGCTGCTCCGAAGAAGTGGTGAAAGCGCGCGTCGGGACCGTCCCGATCCCGTGTGTGGTCCATCGCGCACTGCGTTGACGCTGCACGTAGCGGGGGCCACGCTGGCTCGCATGTGGGTCATGGCGCGACAGCTCCGGTTGGGTTGGTTTGCGCTCGCGCTCGTCGTCGCGGGCTGCGGCAGCAGTCATCCGAGCCCACCGCCGCCCACCGATGGGGCCGTGCCCGACAGCGCGCCCCCTTCGAGCGACACCGACGGTGACGGACTGTGTGACAGCTCGGAGCTGATGCGCGGCACGGATCCCCTGTCCGCGGACACCGACGGCGACGGCTTCACGGATCTGGCGGAGGTGCGCTTCGGGACGAACCCGCTGGCGCCCACGTCGCCAGATAGGTCCACCGTCTTCGTTCTGCGCGAGACCCCGGACGCCACGGTGCAGGTGCCGGTCGAAGTCGACGTGCGCGCTCACGGCGAGGACTACACGGGCGGCTTCATGGCCCTCGGCGCGGCGCCCGAGACCACCAGCAGCGCCGTGGACTTCTTCTCCGGCTCGGTGGCGCTCTTCGCCGTACCCGTCAG
>JAACVI010000055.1 GCA_009992505.1 Myxococcales bacterium | reverse complement strand
CGCTCTTCCGAGGTTCGCAGCGTGCTGTTGCTGACGAAGGCGCGGTTGTAGGCGTAGTTGGCGTAGATATCGAGACCGGTGATCGGGTAGATGCGTGTCGAGAGTTCGCCGCCGACCACGTCGAACTGCGCTGACTCGTTCTGGAAGCTCAGAGAGCCGAGGGGGAAGCCCGCGGTGGCGTTGGTGTAGCCCACGCCGCTGCCCTGGAAGTCGCTCAAGGTGTAGGGCTGAATCTGTGTCAGCGAGACCGTGTTCGTGACGTGGTTGTAGTAGATCGAGCCTTCGACATCGAAGTAGTCGTTCTCCGCGTTCCGATAGCCGACCTCGGCCGAGAGGATGTTCTCGGGGCTGAGCTTCTGGAAGTCGGGGTTCGACAGGGCGGCGACCTCGGAGCCCTGGGCGAGCACGGTGACCGCGGCCACGGGCGTCGCCACGTTGAGGTCGAGGTAGCTCTCGAGGAAGGTCTGGGTACGGAAGGCCGTGCCCACCGAAGCGCGGATGGCCTGGCCCTCGCTGGGGCGGAAGACCAGGGCGCCTCGAGGCGAGAAGACGGGGCCGGGCAGCAGCGGGTGGAAGTCCACGCGGAAGCTGGCGACGGCGATCAGCTGTTCGACGATGCGCGCCGTGTCCTGAAAGTAGACGCCGTAGTGGTTCTCCTGATGCGGCGCGTCCAGGAACTCCCAGTTGATGGTCTTGTAGCGGTAGTCGATGCCGATGTGCAGGTTGTGGTCGACCAGCAGGTGGAACTCGTGGGCGAGCTCGCCCTCGACGTCCACGGTGTTGGAGACGAAGCGACCGAGGCCGAGGTCTCCACCGCGCGGCACCGCCTGGGCGCCCGAGTTGGCCTTGGTGCCGTTCCAGAACACGCGCAGCGAACCCCAGTTCGTTCGCATTGCGCCCATGGTGAAGGCGTTGGGGCCACGCGCGATCAGGTCGCGCAGCGGGCCCGTGCCCTGGAAGTTCTGCTGGTTGTCGTTGAGGCCGGCCTGCAGATCGAAGTTCACGTTCTGGTTCAGGCGGTATTGCAGACGCCCGTTGGCGTAGACGCTCTCGCGCGCGACCGAGCCACGATCGAAGAGCTGCTCGTAGTCCCCCGCCACGCTCTCGCGCTCGGCGGAGACCTCACGAGTGAAGCGGTTGGCGCGGTCGTAGCCGGCGACCAGACGATAGCCGAGGCGATCCACGCGACCGGAGGTCGAGACGTGGCCGTGCACCTGCGAGGCGCTGCCGAAGCCCAGGATCGCGTCCGTGCGCTGTGGGCCGGGATCCTTGGTGATGATGTTGATGATGCCGCTGAAGGCGTCGGCGCCGTAGAGGGCGGACGCGGGACCGCGGATGACCTCGATGCGCTCGATGTCCTCGGGCCCAAAGGGCTGGATGGTCCAGAAGGTCGTACCCAGGGTGTCGAGGTAGACGGAGCGACCGTCGACCAGGACGAGGACGCGAGGCGAGAGGCGCTGGTTGAAACCGCGCATGCCGATCTGCACGTCCGCGGGGCTGGTCGCCATGATGTCGGCGCCCGCGACGCGGCGGATGTACTCCGCCACATTGGTGTGGCCGATCAGGTGAATGTCCTGCGCCGTGATGTTGGTGGTGGAGTTCGGCGCGTCGAGGGGAGACTGGGCGAAACGCGAGGAGCTGACGACCTGCTCGGCGTACACGTCGCCTTCGCCGGCGCCGATGTCGAGCCCGCCTTCGGGTGGCGTAGCGCTCGTGGTCTGGCCATGTCCGCCCCCGGCGTGGCTCTGTGTGGCGGCGGCGGCGGCTGTCGCGGCGGCGGCGGCGTCGCGGCGTTCTCGGAGCTGATCGGCCAGGTCATGCAGCCTGGCTGCACGAGCGCGCAGGCTGTCGCTCATGGTCGCCTCGGCCAGCGCTGCGATCTGGGTCGAGGCGTCGTCTAGCGCGCGGATCTCTTCGTCCGTGGCCATCGGCTCCACGGCCTCGGTAGGCGCCGCGGTGGTGGTCGTCCGGGTGGCCGCCTCTTGCGCGGCCGCTTGCTCGGCGGTCTGCGTCGCCTGCGCACGCGCGGCCACGCGATCCTGAAGGGCCTGCACGAAGCCCTCGACCTCTTCGCGATCCGGAGGGTCCGCCGAGAGGTAGCGGTCGAAGTACTCCAAGGCCTCGTCGTAGCGGCCGGCCTCGGCGTAGGCGCGCGCGATGTTGTAGAGGACGTTGGGATGCGGAAGGATCTCGTAGGCCCGCTCGAGCGAGGCGACGCCCTCGTCGATGTGACCTTGCTGGACCAGTTCCATGCCTTGACGGAAGGCGCGGCGCGCCTCGGTTCGCACATCGGCGCGCGCGATCCCGGGCGCGAAGGCGCAGGCCACCAACAACAACCCGAGGATGCTCAGGAACCAACGCTTCATCGGTTGCTCCCATTGGCTGGTGGATGAACTCAGCGTGGATGAACTCATGCGCGAAACGCCTCGCCTCGAAGCGGCCCGACTGCGGCTCTGTGAGTCTCGGCGGACCATCAGAAATGCACCGCCCCGACGCCCATGTAGCGAGTGTCGATAGGTTGTGTGTACGGATGTTGCCGTGCCGAGCCGAGGAGGTTCGTGCCGACGATGGAGAACTCGAGCGTGTCGTTGAGGAAGCGGTAGCCGATTCGGGCGTTGAGCAGCGCGTACGACGCGAGGTCGAGGCTGTTGAACTTCAGGCCCAGGTTCTCCACGTCGACCACCTGCTCCGCCCAGCGCTGGCTGCTGACCCAGGAGAAGTCAGCGGCCAGGTCGAGGCCGAAGCGGGAGCGGTACTGGATACCGGCGTTGATCTTGTGCGCAGAGGTCCTGCGTTCGTTGCGGCGGGCCGCGTCGAGCTGGTCCGCGTTCTGCACGGGCCGCGTGTCCGAGTAGGCGTAGTTGGCGTAGATATCCAAACCCGTGACGGGGAACAGACGAATGCCGAGCTCGCCGCCGACCTGCCGATAGACGGGCGGGTCGTTCTGGAACGGGGTCTGCCCGAAGGGGATGGCGCTCACGTTGTCGAGCCAGCCGCGCTCCCCGCTGCCGAACTCACCCAAGGTGTAGGTGGTCACGTTGTTGAGCAGGATGAAGTCGTCCACGCGGTTCACGTAGACGTTCGCCTCGAGGGCGAAGTAGTCGGTGGCCTGGTTGGCGTAGCCGAGCTCGAACGAGATCATGCGCTCCGGGTTCAGGTTCTGGTTGCCCACACCCAGCGCTGTCGCCGCCCGCACCGGAGTGCGGTTCTCGAAGACGAGGTAAGACTCCAAGAAGTTGGGGCTTCGGAAGGCGGAACCTCCCGTGACGCGCAGGGACTGGCCCTCGGCCACGCGCCACACCAGCGAGCCACGCGGTGAGACCTGAAGGCCACTGAGCAGTGGGTGCCGGTCGGCGCGCAGGCTGAGCGTGAGGCGCAGCTTCTCGTGAAGCTGGAGAACGTCCTGGAGGTAGGCGCCGACGTGGTTCTCGGAGTGATCCGCGTCGAGCCAGCCCCAGGCGATGTCCTTGTATCGATACTCGACGCCGATGGAGAAGCTCTGGTCCACCACGAGGTGGAAGGTGCGGGCGAAGTCGAGCTGTGCGTCGATTACGTTGCTGGCGAGGTGCGTCGCGACGTCGATGGCGCCTCGAGGGTTGTCCGTCGTGTTGACGTTGGTCTCGAAGTGGTTCCAGTAGGTCCGGGCGCTCACACCCGCTGGGGTCGTCAGAGAGGCGAAGCTCTGGGTGAAGAGCACGTTCTGGATCTGTAGCTGGCGCAGTGCAGCGATGCCGTAGATTCCGGAGCCGCCCTGTGCCGCAGCCACGCCGCCGCGCGCCTCGTAGCCGTCGCCGAAGGTGTAACTGAGCTGGCCGTTGAAGCGGCGCATCGCCAGTCCGCGCTCCGGGTTCGTCGGGAAGGCGTTCAGGTCGCCGCGATCCACGCTCGTCTCGATGGCGAAGCGGTCGGCCTGTATGTAGCCCGCGCTCAGGGTGTAGCCGAAGGCTCCCTGGTGGCCCGCCACGGTGCCGGCGGCGCGCACGACGTTGTCGTTGCCCGCGCCGACCGTGACGTGCGAGTCGCTGAGCCCGGGGTGTCGGGTGATGATGTTGACGATGCCCGAGAAGGCGTCCGCACCGTACACGGCGGAGGCCGGACCGCGGATGATCTCGATGCGCTCGATGTCGTCCACATCGATCAGGGCCGCGGCCCAGTAGGGTGATCCGAGGAAGTCCTGACGAATCGAGCGACCGTCGATCAGGGCTAGCACCTTGTTCGACTCGCGCTGGTTCAGGCCACGGATGGAGACGTCGGTCTCACCCGGACCCAGCGTCATCACTTCGACGCCGGCGGCGCGGCGCAGGAGCTCCGGAATGCTCACGAGGCCCGACAAGTGGATATCCTGCCGGGTGACGATGGTGGTCGAGTTCGGCGCGTCGAGAGGTGACTCCGCCATGCGTGACGCGGACACGACCTGCTCTTCGTACAGGTCGCCGCTGCGCTCGGTGCCGAGGGCGAGTGACTCGTCCTGCGCCGGGCCTGCATCGGCCGTCGCTGCTGCGCCCGCGTCGGCCGTGGCCACGACGCCGGCGTCTGTCGTGCCTTGCCCACCCGCGCTGGCCACGGCGCCATCGACGGTCTCGGCGACCGCCGCGTCAGCCGCCTCGTTGGCGGCGGCGATGGCCGCGTTCGCGCGTTGCTCACGTTCCTGAAGGCTCAGGGCGAGCTGGTGCAGGCGCTCGGCGCGGCGCCGCAGGCCGTCGCTCTGCGTGGCCTCCGCGAGGGCGGCGATCTGTGTGGCCGAGTCCTCGATCGCCTGGATCTGGGCGGAGCTGAAGTGCGTCTCTGCGACCGCGGGCGGAGGCGTGACCGTCGCGGGCGGTTCTTCCGTGGTCGTGGTCGCTCGCTGACGCGCCGCGATGCGATCCTGCAACGCCTCCAGGAAGCCTTGCACTTCCTCACGGTCCGGAGGGTCCGCGGCGAGGTAGCGTTCGAAGTACTCGACCGCCTCGTCGTAGCGACCCGCCTCGGCGTAGGCGCGGCCGATGTTGTAGAGGACGTTGGGGTGAGGGAGGATCTCGTAGGCCTGTTCCAGGGCGGCGATGCCCTCGTCCACTTGGCCTGCTTGGACCAGCTCCATGCCGTGTCGGAATGCTCGCCGGGCCTCGGTTCGCACATCGGCTCGGGCGACCGGGCGCCAGAGCATCGTGCTCAAGGTGATCGCGGCGAGGACGAAGAAGTGTATTCGTCTGCGGTTCATCTCAGTAGGGCTCCGCTTTGTATCCCTTGATGCCGATGGATGCGCCGTTGTCCATGGTGACGGTCGGCTGCGTGCGAGGTCGACGGATGGGCCGCCTGATGGGCACGGGTTGCGCCTCCAACTCCGAGAGCTCGGCGCTCACGTCGAGGGAATCGCCCGTCACGGTGCGCGTGACGGTGAAGTCGCGATGACCTTCCAGCTGGAACTGGAAGGTCACCTCACGCCCAATGGCGGCTTCGTCGCCGGTCCACTCGACGTCCGCGGGCGTGGTCCAGGTTCGCCCGTCCACTTCCACCGTGGCGCCGGGAGGTGTGGATCTCAGCGTGACCATGACGGGCCGCACGGCTGGGGCTGTCGCGGCGCCAGCGTCCGCGGTTGCGGCGCCAGCGTCGTGCGCGGCCTCGGCCAGCCCCGCGTCCGCGGTCGGCAGGGCGCCCGTGTTCGTGTTCGTGTTCGTGTTCGGCTGCGCTACGGGCGTCGGACCGGACTTCAACGCCATGTAGCCCCCCACGACCGCGGCCGCGAGCAACACGACGGCGGCGATCCAACGACCCGCTCCCGGCTTCTTCTCGAAGGGGTTCTCGATGTCGAGCGGAACCGGCGTCGCTCCCGAGGGCGTCATGGCCGCACCGGGCGCGAAGGATCCACTCGGCGTCATGGGGCCCGAGGGCGTGTTGCCCGTGAGCTGTACCGGCGGATAGGAGCCCGTCCCGCCCACGGCGGCGAACTCCCCACTCATGGAGGTCTCGCCGCTGCGGCTCACGGCGAGCCCGCTCTGGCTGGCCACTTGCTTGAGCGCGACGAGGAACTCGTCCATGCCGGCGAAGCGATCCTCGGGCTTCTTCGACATCGCCTTCATGACTGCGTTCTGCAGCATCGGAGGCACTTGAACGTCCGGGTTGGCCTCCTGCATGGGCGGCGGGGCCTCGTGCACGTGGGCCATCAGGATGTTCACGGAGTTCGCGCGATCGAACGGCACCTTCCCCGTGAGCATCTCGTATAGGATCACCCCGAGGGCATAGACGTCGCAGCGGGCATCGACCCGTTCTCCGCGGATCTGCTCGGGTGACATGTACTTGGGCGAGCCCATGAACAGGCCGGTCTGGGTGAGGTCTTCGCCCTTGTCGCCCAGATCCTTCACCAGACCGAAATCGAGCACCTTGACGAAGTCGCCCTCGTCGCCGTGGTTGACCAGGTAGATGTTCGCGGGCTTGAGGTCGCGGTGGATCACGCCCAGGGCGTGGGCTTCACGCAGGCTGCGGCAGATCTGCCTGGCGATGTGCATCGCGCGCTCGGGCGGCAGCGGCCCGCCTTCGCGGAGTGACCGGTGGAGCGTCTGCCCCACCAGGTACTCCATGGCGATGTAGTAGATGTCGTCGTCGGTACGACCGTAGTCGAAGATCGTGACCGTGTTCGGATGGGTCAGCTTCGAGCAGATCGAGGCTTCGAGGAAGAAGCGCTTGTGGAACTCGGGGTCGTTGTCGCCGTGGTAGTTCGGGTTCAGGACCTTCAGCGCGACCTCGCGCCCGAGGGGAGCCTGCTCCGCCTTGTAGACCTTGCCCATGCCACCGCGAGCGATCAGCGCTTCGATGCGAAAGCGGTCGTTGATGACCTTTCCGATCAGGGCGTCCGGTTCCTTCTTCTTCTGCGGGGTCGGAGGCATGTCCGGCCCCTGCTCGTCGACCACGTCGACGTCGGCCGCGACTTCGCCCGCGGGATCCTCCGCCGTCGCGTCCGAGGCTTGCTTCACCGGCTCAGCCACACTTGCTCCCCGCGCTCGCACCGAAACCGCCGAAGGCTCGTCGCCCCAGCCCCGCCGAGAATCCTGATTCGGGACGACGGTAACGCACAATTCTGCTCGCCTTCGATTCTGATCCCGGGTGACTGTTCGCTGTCAGCACTTGAATCCGTCCCATGAAGGCCCCTCAACCAACGACATCACACTGTACAGTAACTGAAAGCCAGCCGTCGAGTCTGTTGTAGTTAGGGTGTGAGGTCGTGCGTTGCGCTGGCCTCCAAGCTCCGCTACCCCGATAGCATGCGCCCACGCGCCCAACTCCTGGGCGACACGCTCGTCGGTCCGGCGTCAGCCACCGACCCGAAGGCCGCGTTTTCTGCCCGTTGGCGCCCCATTGGCAGCCCTGTGGGGGCGATGGCTCTGCTGCAGGTCGCGGCCACGCTGCTCTTCTTGTGCACGCCTCCGTCAGCGCGGGCGCAACGTCGTGCCTGGGTCGCGCGCCTCCCGACGCGCGAGGCCGAGCACACGCTCACGAACGGAGATGCGGCGTCCCGGGAGCGTGCCGCGCGAAGTCTCGCACGACGTGGGGCGCAGGACGGCGCCGTCAGCGCGCTGGTCCGGGCGCTCGAAGGGGAGCGCGATCCGGCGGCGCGCGCGTCGATCCTCGCGAGCCTCGCGGCGCGCAGTGACGCGGCCTCGACCGATGCGCTCGCGCTCGTGTTGAGCGCGGGCACGGCCACCGAGCGACTCTTGGCGGCTCGGACCCTGGGCGCCATCGGCAGCCCCGAGGCGCTCCAAGCGTTGATCGACGCGCTGTCCGGGCGGCGCACGAACGCTGCGGCCGAGCAGGGTCTGCGGCTCGCGGGGGAGAGGGCCGTTCCACCCCTCCTCGCGGCGCTCCGGGCGGGCGACGCGAGGGTGGAGGCCGCGCGCACCCTCGAGCAGGCGTCGGCGCAGGGACTCCGGGTGGGACTGGTGCGCAGCGCGCTGCGCCGAGCCGCCACAGACCCAGACCCGGCCCTGCGCGAGGCCGCTCTGCTTTCCTTGGCCCACGCCGCCAGGCCCGAAGACGAGGCGCTCTTCATCTCCGCGCTCGACGACGTCTCCGCTCCCGTCGTGCTCGCGGCTCTCGATGGGCTGCACGCCACCGCCACCTCCGCCGCTTGGCCCAAGCTGACGACAGCCCTCGCCGGAGCGGGCGAGACCGATCGCCCCGCGATCCTGCGCGCCATGCTGGTGAGCGACCCGGCGGCCGCCGTGTCGATCTTGCTCCGGATGCGCGAGGGTCACGACGAGGCGCAGCGCGCCTTGGCCCTTGACGTCGCCTTGGACGCACACTCGGCGGAGCTGCGACCCGTGTACGCCGACGCCTGGCGCGCTGACGAACGCTCGCTCGAGGTCGCCTCCGCGCTCGGGCATCTCCCGGATGGTGCCGGCGTGACGTTGCTGGCCGGTGGGCACGGACGGCTGGCCGAGCGGGAGCTCGCCATCGCTCTGCGCGCCCCGGGTGGCAAAGCGTCGGCGAGCGCTCGCCGCATGGCGCTGCGCCGCTTCGATGCGCTGCCTCGGCCTGTGGCGCTCGACTTGCGGGCGCTGGTGCGCGATCCGGCCCTGCTGCCCGAGCTGCGCAGCGAGCTCGCGTCGGACGCCCCGCCTCGCCGTGCCCAGGCCGCGCGCTCTCTCGCTGTGCTCGGTTCGTCGCGCGGCCTGCCGTGGCTCCTCGAGGCTCTGCACACCGAGACCTCCCCGGACGCATTCCGTGCGCTCGCGCAGGCGGCGACCGATCTGGGCGGCGGTGTGCCTTCGCTGCAGGTCGCGGCGTTCTTGAACCAACCCGGGACGGCGCCCGAGGCCATGGCTCTGGCCGCCCAGGCGCCGAACGCCCTCTCCGACTCCTGGCTGCGCCGTCTGCTGCGCCGGAACCTGCGCGCTCCGCAGCCGCGCGTCCGGGCTGGCGCGGCGCGCGCGCTCTCGTTGATGCGAGACGTGCGCGCGGCGCCCAGCCTCGTGGCCGCGCTCCGCGACGACAGCCCCTCGGTTCGCCTCGCCGTCGCCTCCGCCCTGCGCTCCTTCGGCCATGCCTCGTCCTTCCCGGGGTTCACGACGGCTCTGCGACGGGAGTTGGACGAGCGCGTCCGGGGGATGTTGGTTGCAGCCGCCACCGCCGAGCCGGGATCCTTCGACCAGCACGGCCCCGAGGTGCTCAGGCTGCAGATGACGCCCCAAGGGCAAGCTCCTCCAGCTGGGCTGGCTGCGGACGTGCTGCTCCCCGACGGTCGCTGGCTGCGTGTGTCCGCCGACGCGGAAGGCGAACTCTTGGTGCCCGATCTGACCGCCGGTGAGGCAGATGTGCGTGTGAGGCTGGCGACGCCCTAATTCGACGACATTTCGACCGTATGTACACGACGATGAACCCCACGTGGAATTCTGCCCGACCGATCGCAACCGCGATCTGCGTGCTCGCCCTGCTGGCGGGCGCGTCCGTGGCGGAGGCCCAGCCTGCCGGCGGGGGTGCCTCGGCGCTGGCCGCACCGACCCCGGCTTCCTCCGTTGAGGGGTCTGGCGCCGCGAGCGTTCACGCCACAGGTCCCGCCGAAGCCCTGGCGGATCCCCGCGCGACCCCCGCGGCGAGAGCGGACGCATCCGATCGCGTGGATGGAACACGGACCTCGCCCGACGGCGAGGCCGATCGAGCGGTGGGCCCACGCGTCGAGTTGGGCTACTCCCTGTACGGTCTGTCCGACGGCGAGAGCCGCGGGAGAGTGAACGCGGGCAGCTTCGGCGGCTATTTCCATGCGGGCAGCCTTCGCCTCGGCGCCTACGCCGAAGTGGGCAAGCGCGCCGACCGCCTGGGTGTCGATGACCTCGTGGTTCGCGCCGTGGCGCTCGCGGGCTATCAATATCGCCTGCGGAGCTTCGTCCCCTACCTCGCGGCCCTCGGCACCTACGGCTGGCTGATCGAGCAAGGGACGGGCGCGCCACGCACCGTGGCGCTGCCCGGCGGCGGCCTGGAGCTCGGCCTCGATCTGCGCTTGGGCGCGGTCTTCGTCGGCGTCTCGGCCGCGTGGACACGCATCCGGCTCCGCGGCGAGACCCAGGATCTGTTCCTGCTGCGCATCCGAGCGGGCGTTTGAACCGTAGGACTCCCCGAGGAACTGCGGCAGGACGTGCGAGATGGATTGACCGACGGGCCCCACCTGCGGCAAGGTCGCGTACCCGTGGAGCCTAACGGATGAACGACGAGATGAGCGCCAATCCTGCGCCCGACAGTGCCGCACTCGAGAAAGACGCACCCTTCGAGCAAGTTGTCGCCCGCCTCGAGCAGGTGGTGGCGCAGCTCGAAGAGGGTGATCTGCCCCTCGAGCGTTCGCTGTCGATCTACGAGGAGGGTGTGGGCCTTTATCGCCTAGGAACCCGCAGGCTCGACGATGCCGAGGAGCGCGTCGAGGCGCTTCTGGCCGACGGGCTCACCGCCCAAACCCGCCCGCTCGACGAGAAGGAGCACGGCACATCATGACGGATACCCTCACCGTTGCGACGCATTTCGAGGACCTCTCTCAGTTCGCCGCTGGGTTGGTAGATCGCGTCGACGAAGATCGTCTCATCCTCTACGGCCCCACCGCTTTCCCCGACGGAGAGCGGGTGAATTTCGCCGTGCTGCTCGTCGATGGCAGCCCGGCTCTGGAGGGTCAGGCCCGCATCCTGGCCACCGTCGATGGCGGAGAGGAGCGCGATCCGAGCGCTCGCTTCGACATCTACCTCGACGGCCTCGAGCTGGGTGGGATGTCCCAAGCGGTCTACGAGCGCATCGTGCTCGCGCGCCAATCGCTGACCTCGGGTGAGCCCCCGACGGGCGAGATCGATGTCGGCGAGTTGGAGCGCATGGAGGCCGAGGCCGCCGCGGCCGCGGAGCCCCCGGACCCGTTCGAGGCCGAAGCCGAGCCGCCCCTCGAAGCCGCCGACGAGGATTGGGGCGAGCCCGCCGCGGAAGCCGACATGGGCGTGGCCCAGATGGACGACTTCGGCGGAGAGTCGACCGTAGTCGCCGCGGACCCGCAGGCGTTGGCCGATGCCTACGAGGCGGAGCGCGAGCGCGCCGCCGCTGACGAGCAACCCGCCGCCGAGGAACCCGCAGAGGCCGAAGACTGGGCCGAGCCCATGGAAGCTCCCGCCGAGGATTGGGCTGAGCCCGTGGCGTCCGAGCCTCCGGCAGCCGCCGAGCCCATGGAAGCTCCCGCCGAGGATTGGGCCGAGCCTGCCGCGGACGCCGAGGACTGGGCCGAGCCCGCCGACGACGACTTTGCCCCCGTGGACACCGGCGACTTCAACGGTCCGGGCGCGCAAGCGCCGCACGCCGCCGCGCCCGATGCGGGCACCGTGGCCGCGCTCGCGGGTGAGGCGTCGATTCCGCCGCCTCCTCCCGTCGATCCTGGAGGTTTCCGCCTCGCGGCCGCCGGCGCCGTCCTGACGCGTCCCTCGCGTGAGCCCGCCTGGTGGCCCGCTCCTGCGGAGCGTCCCGAGGCGCGCGAGGTGTCGGGCTACTTCGCCTACGAGGGCGAGTTGCCCATTCCGAGCACACCTCCCCACCCGGATCTCGACGCGGGCTATCGCGTCGGGCCGGCGCCGCGTCCGCAGGCTGGCGCGGAGTCAGCCGAGCCGGTGGCTCACGCAGCGTCCGAGGCGAGTTGCGCGGCGGATGACGACGACTTCGACGCGAGCGCGACCGACGACGGCTACGCCGCAGCGGAGGTCGAGACCGCGGCCGAGCTCGAGTCGGCCGACGCCACGAGCGAGGTCGAACTCGCGGCGGACGACCCCACGAGCTCGATGGAGCTGCCCGAGTCGGACGAGGACGCCGAGGAGTTCGAAGAGTTCGACGCCGCAGCGCCCGTAGCCGATGCCGAGGAGTCCGAAGTCGAATTCGAGGACTTCGCGGCCATCGACATGGAAGAGGCGTCGGAAGACGTCGAACCGGTCTAGCAGGCCGCTCTCGCGCCTCCTCCCTCGTCTCGCCGACGGGACGAGTCGAGTGTGGAAGTCGCAGGTTCCCGAGATCTCAGGTTCCCGAGATCTCAGGGCCCCGACGTGCCCACGTAGCCGAGCGCGCGTAGCTCGGCCGCCGTCTCCGGGTCGATCTCCGTGTGCTCGGCGTGAGGCGTCGCGGGTCTAGGGCGTCCTGGAGCGCTCACCGCGCTGGCGTTCTCGGCCAGCCCACGCCCCAGCGCCGCGAGCGCGTGGACCAACGCCATCGGGCGCTCCTGCGAGATGTCGTGCGTCTCGTGGGGATCCTGCGAGAGGTCGTAGAGCGCGATGCGGTCAGCGCGGCGGAAGGTCACCTTCAGGTCGTCCACCACCGCGGCCCGCTGGTTGTCGAAGAAGCCGCTGAGGACCACCGACGGTGCGTCCGACCTTCGATTCTGCAGGCGCGGCGCAAGCGAGTGGCCCGAGAGTCCCGACGGAGCCTGCTCGCCCAGCGCGTCGAAGATCGTGGGCACGACGTCCACCAATCCCGCCGGTCCCGTGATGCGCTGTGCGGAGTGGAGCCCAGGCCAGCGCACGAAGAGCGGCACGTGCAGCAGCTCCTCGTACAAGCTGTGGCCGTGGCCGACGGACCCGTGATCCCAGAACTCCTCGCCGTGATCCGCCGTCACGATGACCATGGTGTTGTCGCTCAGTCCACGACGCTCGAGCCCGTCCATGATGCGATCGAAGTGCACGTCGTGGTAGCTGATCTCCGCGTCGTAGAGCGCCTCGAGTTGCCGATGATCGGCGTCTCCCACCGAGACGTCGCCGGTCTTGATGTGTTCGAGCAGGGTCGCGTCGTGACTGAAGTCCACGGGGCCGCGATAGCTCGCGTCACCGTACATCTCGAGGAAGTTCGGCGGCGGGCGGTAGGGCACATGGGGATCGATGGTGTGGACGTAGAGGAAGAAGCGTCCGTCCGTGCCGTGGGCGTCGAGCCACGTCAGCACGTCGTTGGCCACGTATTGGGCCGGCGTGCGCAGACCCTCGCGAATGTAGTTGCGGTAGTCGTCCCAGCCGCGCCGAAAGCCGAAGTGTCTCGAGACGTAGCCGTTGGCGATGAAGGCGGCCGTGCGGAAGCCTCGCGCGTGCAGCATCTCCGGCAGAAGGCGCACGGAGCGCGGCACCACCGAGTCGCCCTCGGTCGCGGTGTGCTGCCACGGGTAGAGCGACGAGAGCAGCGTCGCCACGGAGGGCTTGGTCCAGTTCTCTTGCGCGTGGGCCTCGGTGAACGTGCTGGCGTGACGCAGGAAGCGTGACAGCCCCGGCGTCTGCACGCGGGTCTCCGGTGCGTAGGCCTGAAGGTGGTCGGCCCGCAGCGTGTCGATCAGATACACCAGCACGTTCGCCAGCGGTTCGGGTGCGCCCTGAGGCTGCTCCGCCTCGGGGACCTTCAGCTGCGCGGAGGAGAGCGTGACCGCCACGTCTCCCGCGTGAAGCGAGAGTTCGACCAGCGTCTGGGGCGTGCACGCGGTCAACGCCGCGCTGAGCGTGCCATCCGCTCCGGCGCAGAGCGGCACCTCGACCTCTTCGCCAGCCTCCGTCTTCAGCCCGACGTGAAGACCTGTGTGTGCCCCAGCCTCCACCGCGAGTCGTCCCTCGGCGGGACAGCGCAGTGTCCAACGCGCGGACGAACCCGCGGGCAGCTCGAGGGCGTCGCCGTTCCGACGTGGCGCCTCACCGCGCTCCGCCGCACCGAAGCGGAGCCAGTCGATCGCGAAGCCGGCGCGCTCTCCCTGCCATGGGCCCGAGCGTTGGGTGGTCACGACGAGCTCGTTCAGGCCGGGATGCAGGCTCTCGCCGAGGTCGAGCGCCACCTCGGTGTAGCTGCCGTCGGTCGGCAGGTCCGCCGACACCTCGAAGTCGCCCAGGCGAAAACTCGTCGCTCCGCCGCGAAAGGCTCGGGCCGAGAGCTCGACCCGCCGAGCGCCGCGGCCATCCCAGGGCAAGAGCAACGTGCCGCGCCGGGCGCGCGACAGGGCGACGTCGACGCCATCGATCTGCGCCGCGTCCATCTGCGTGTGGAATCCGCCCACGGTCACGGCCCCGGCTCGCGCGCGGTCGAAGTTCATCACCTCACCCGCCGCGTCCGCGAGCTGGGCGCGTTCCAGGTGGGCGAGCAGATCGTAGGAGACGCGCATCGGCGCCGCGGGCTCCGGGGCAGGGATCGTCGCCGCTACGGGGGGTTGCTCGGAGGTCGGCGCTTCCGCCCGATCGGCCCCGTGTGCGACCGGATCGCTCCCGGGCTCGGGTGCAACGCGAGTCGGCCGCGCGCCCGGATCGGCGCCGCATGCGAGGATGCCGAGACAGAGGAGCAGCAGCGAGGGACGATGCATGCGCCGAGGCTGCCATCCTGGGGCACACCAAGCAAAATCATGGGCTTCCGTCGGTGTCGGCGTCGGGCGCATTTGCGCGCTTCGGACCGAAGCGTCGCCGTGGTATGAACGTGTGTGAATCAAGCGCCTCGGCGCCCGTCTGTCCGCTCGGAGTCTCCGCGTCCATGAGCCGTTCCCTTCGCCACCTCCTTCTCCTGTTCGCGATCGCGCTCGCCACCCTCACGGTGCCGGGCGTTGCGCTCGCCGATGCGCTCGTGGTCGTCACCGTGGACTCCCCGAGCCACGCCGAGGGTGTGGTGACGCTCACCTCCCGCGCGGATGCGCACACCTACTCGTGCACCACGCACCAGGGCTCGTGCAGCGTCGACGGCGTTCCCGGCGGACACTACTCGGTGGTCTTCACACCCACCACGGGTCAGCCCACCGACGCGCGGGGCGTGATGATCGCTCCCGCGGGTCGTGTCGAGCTGCACCTCGCGGCGCCGTGAGCCGAGCGTCGAGCTGCACCTCGCGGCGCCCGGAGCCGACGCGTCCGTGGGCTCATCGGGCTGGCCCAATTGTCGCAAACCATGGACGTTCGTCCCTCGACGTTGTATGACAGCGCGGCGAAAGGGGGGTATCGCCCCCGCCGTCGGCTACAGGAGCTTCTCATGCGTCTCGCACTTCTGACTTTTGGTCTGAGCCTCGCCCTCGCGTTCCATTCGATCCTTCTCGTGCCGGGCGCAGCCCTCGCGCAGGATGAGTTCGGAGACGAGTTCGACGAGCCCGCACCCGAGGCCGCCGCGCCTGCCGCTCCAGCTGCCTCGAATGACAGCTCGGACGAGTTCGACGATGGCCCTGTGAGTCCGGCCCCTGCGACTCCCACCGCCTCCAACGACGACCTCGCGGACGCCCAGGCCGACGCGAGCGGCATGGACGACGAGACGCCTCCGTCCGCCGCCGCCGAGACGGAGGACGCGGATGCCCAGCGCGAGCGCCTGTTCCGTGAGCAATCTTCTTTGCTCGGGCCCGTCGGTGGTATCCACACCGTCAGCGCCGGCTCCGGAGCGACCCACTCCTTCCGCGTCGGACTGACCAGCGACTTCTTCGTGAGCAACGGCTTCATCGGCCCCAACGACCACGCCAGCCATGTGGGCGGTACGCTCGCGCTGAGCTGGAGCGTCCACGACAACGTCGAGATCTTCGGCTCGATCCTGAGCTACGCGAACTCCAACGACCTCGGTGACCCCTCGCTGCTGCAGGTCCTCGGCGACACCCACCTGGGCATCAAGGCCTTCGCCTGGGCGACGCCCGTGCTGTCCATTGGCGGCGACCTCGATCTGGCGTTCCTGAACTCCGTGGGCGACATCGGCCTGCTCTTCAAAGGCACGAGCGTCGGCATCCGCGCCAACTTCACGGCCGACCTTCGCGGTCGTTCGAACCCCTTCCCCTTCATCTTCCGCTTCAACGCCCAATATCAATTCGATAACTCGTCGAAGCTGATCCGCGGCGTCGAGTCGGCGCGCTACTACAACATCTTGGACGCGGCGCCCGGCGGTCCGGCGAACGAGACGCGGCACCTGTTGACCACGGTCGAGCGCTTCGGCCTCGGCATCAACCGCGTCGACATGTTCAACCTGGCCCTCGGCTTCGAGTTCCCGCTGCGCGCGATGGAGGACTTCTACATCAGCCCGATGCTCGAGTGGACCTGGGGCATCCCGGTGAACCGGCAGGGCTACAACTGCCTCATCATCCCCGGCGCCGCCGGCGATGGCTGTCTCGACACCTCGAGCGCCAAGGCCTACCCGATGGACCTCACCCTCGGGGTCCGCGTTCTGCCCGTCGTGCGCGGGCTCTCGATCTTGGCCTCCGCCGACATCGGCCTGACCGGTCAGAACGAGTTCGTGCGTGAGCTCGCGCCGAACATGCCCTACGACATCATGCTTGGCTTCTCCTACGCCTACGACACCCAGCCCCGCGTCGCCGCGGAGCCCGTGATTCACGAGGTCGTGCGTCGCGTCGAGGTGCCGATCCCGCCGCCCGTCCAGGGTCGCGTGCATGGCATCGTGGTCGAGCAAGGCACGAACACGCCCGTCCCCGGCGCGACCATCGCCTTCGCCGGACGCGACCTCACGTCGCTCATCACCTCCGATGACGGCGCCTTCACCACCTACCTGCTCGATCCGGGCGAGGTTCGCTTCGAGATCAGCCAGCCCGAATACAACCCGGGTGCCTGCGTCGCGACCATCCCGGGCGAGCGCCCCGGCGCCGCGCCCGCCGCACAGCCCGCCGCGGCCGCACAGCCCGCCACCCCGGCTTCCGGCCAGGACGAGTTCGGCGACGCCTTCGACGACGAGCCCGCGCCTGCGCCCGCCGCCGCGGCCACCACGGACGCCGCAGCAGCCACCGACTTCCCGGACATCTTGGTCGAGGTGCGCTGTGAGCTCACGGCCCGCCCGCGCGTCGGCAGCGTCGACGGTCGCGTGCTGAGCGACGACGGAACGGGTGTCATCGGCGCCACGGTTCAGCTGACGGGTCCCGCGAACCAGAGCCCCATCACCAACAGCAACGGGCGCTTCCAGGCCTCCGAGCTCCCGCCCGGCACCTACACGGCCCGGGTCGAGGCCGAAGGCTTCCTGATCAAGCTGCA
>JAACVI010000054.1 GCA_009992505.1 Myxococcales bacterium | reverse complement strand
GCGCGCCCCTCTGGCTCGGCAGCGGCGGCATCGGTGGCGTGCTGCGCCTGATCCCGCGGCAGAGCCAGGGCACGAGCGCGAGCGGGCGCATCGACGTCGGCTCCTTCGGCTCGTTGGGCGGACGCTCGATGGCCAGCGCCGGGGACCGCGACCTCTCCGTCGTCAGCGTCGCTGGCGTGCGCCACACGCGCGGCGACTACCGCTACCTCGACGACGGCGGCACGCGCCTCGACAGCAGCGACGACGTCATGCGTCGACGGCAGAACGGTCGCGTGGACGAGGGCTACGGCATCATGCATCTGCGGGCGCACACCCTGGGGGGTGAAGTCGCCGCGCTGGTCACGGCCTTCGGACGCACGGGTGGACTGACGGGCTCTCCCATCGAGGAGCCGACGCGCACGCGACAGAGGCGCACGCGCATCCTGGGCGCCCTCTCCTACGCCCGCGAACACGGCCACGACGAAGGCCCGGGCCGTCGCCTCGCGCTCGCGGCTTCGACGCTCTTCTCCGAGGACGCCTTCAGCGATGCTCTGGGCGAGGCCGGGCTCGGACCGCGCGTGACGGACGACCGTAGCCGACGCGTGTTCCTGCGCGCCGCCTACGAGGCTCGCAGCGAGACCTTGGGCGTGATGGCGCTGGCGACGGGCAGCTTCGATCGATACGCGCCGACGGATCGTCTACGCACTCAGCCCACGCCCGCCTCGACGCGCGCCCTGGGACGCGCGGGGCTCGAGGGTCGCGCGCGCGGTCATCTGGGTCGGGCTCGTCTCGATGCGCGTCTTCAGGGCAGTCTTCAGCTGGCTCGCTCCTCCCTCGCGGGCAGCCGAGCGGACTTGCTCGGACAGCGCAGCGAGTCGACCCAGGTCGTGCCCAACGCGCGACTCTCGGCGGTGCTGGCGCCGACGGCGCATGTCGCTCTGAGCGGCTCCGTCTCCACCGCAGCGCGGCTGCCGAATGTGGTGGAGCTCTTCGGCGACGGTGCGTTTCTGGTGGGCGACACGCGACTCAAACCCGAGCGCGGTCTCTCGGTCGACGTCGGTGGCGTATGGCATGGACGCTGGCGAGCCGTCTCGGGCGCGCTCGAGCTGCGCGGCTTCGGGCTCTTCTCGCGCGACCTCATCCGCTGGGTGCGCACCAGCCGCTTCACCGCCACGGCTCAGAACATCGACCGTGCGCGCGTGCTCGGCGCCGAGGCGGGGGCACGTCTCGGCTTCGGCGATCACCTCGGCTTCGTCGGCGCCTTCACGTTCATGGACAGCCGCGACCTCGAGCGTCAGCGCGATCTTCCGCTGCGGCCGAGAGTCTCGGGCCACGCGCGGCCCGAGCTCTCCGTCGAGTTCGGTCGCGGCGTGCGAGGTACGGCCTTCGTGGACGTCAGCCACCAGAGCGCGAGCAGCGTGGACCCGGCGGCTCTGGTGCTCGTCGGGGCGCGCACCACCCTCGGCGCGGGCATCTCCTTGAGCTTCGCGGACGGTCACGCGCAGCTCGATCTCGTCGGTCGCGACTTGCTCGACGCGGCGCCCTCCGATCTGCTCGGCTTCCCGCTGCCGGGTCGACGCTTCAGCGCCTCGCTCACACTGCGAGAAGGAGCCACGCGATGACGCGACTGTCGGTGCTCGTCCTCGTGCTGCTCTCGGCCTGCTCGGGCCCCGGCGCGCACTGCCCCTCGGCCGACGCCGCGCCCCCCGCGACCACGGCCGCCTTCGCGCTCGTGACCAGCGACTACACCAGCAGCGCCATCGCGCTCCTCGACGCGGACGGCGCGCTGTTGACGGAGGCTTATCTGGACTCGGGCAGCGCGAGCCCCGGCCTGGCCGCCGCGCTCAGCGGCGACGTCAGCCTGCCCACCGAGGCGCCGGGCGCGGGCCGTCTCTACTGGCTCGATCGCCTCGGCGTGGACCTGGTGGGAGAGGCCGACCTCGCGACCGGCGCGCTCTCGCAGTACGCCACCACGCCGACCGCCGTGCCGGGAGAGGCGGCCTTTCGCGCCAATCCCCACGATGTGCTGGCGTTGCCCGATGGTCGCTGGTTGGTCAGCCGCTACGAGCCCAATTACGCCAGCGACGCCAGCGAGCTCGACCGCGGCAACGATCTCGTCCTGCTCGATCCGGCATCCCACGCGCTGCTCGGACGCGTCGGCTTGGAGGCGCTGGACGAGGACGTGGTCGGACCCGACGGAACCGTGCCCACCTACGCGCGACCGGATCGCATGGTGCTGCGCGCGGGACGCGTCGTCGTCGGCTTGGCGCGGCTGTCGGTGGATTTCAAGATCGCGGCGCCGGGCGCCGTCGCCGTGGTGGACGCCGACACGGGCGAGCTCCAGACCACGCTGCTGGCCGGGCTCGAGGGCTGCGGCGAGCTGGCCCCGGCCCGAGACGACGGGACCCGCGTCTTCGTGGCCTGCGCCGGACCGACGTACACGGATCTGAGGGGACGGCGTGACGGCGCGGGCGTGGCGAGCCTACACATACCGACGTCGGGGCCCGCGGAGGTCGAGTGGATCTGGCGCGCCGCCGAACACCCCGAGCTGCCACCGCCGACCGAGGCCTTGGTCCCGCTGCACGACGACGTCGTCTTCGTCGTCAGCATGGGCGACTCCACGGCCGGCGAACGGGATCGCCTGCTTCGTCTGGAGCTGGGAGATGGCACGGGCGCCATCGTGTACGAGAGCCCGGAAGCCTTTGACCTCGGACCTGGCGCGGTCTCGCCCGGCGGCGACTTCTTGCTGCTGCCCGACGCCGTCTCCGGCGTGCTGCGCTTCGACATCGTCGGCGACACGCTCGCCACGCCAAGCACGATCGACGCCTCGCCCTGTCGGCGACTGCCCGCCCGCGAGCTGCGCGCGCTCGTGCTCTAGAAGGGGACGCCGCGGATGCTGATCGATCGTCCGCGGATCGATCACCTTCTTCACCTTGCGCAGCACGGACTCGAAGAACTCGGGCCGGCCGAGCCAGGATCGATCAGCGCCGCGTGCTCTCCCTCGACCACGAGGTAGGGGATGTTGGCCCAGCCGTGCTCGGAGTCCGCGACGCCGAGGTGGTAGACGCCGGGCGCGATCTCGACGGGACCGTCGGTGTTGTATTCGATGGCCACCGTACGTCCTCCCGTGGGGACGGAATCATGACATCGCCGCTCAGGTGGACCAGACGGCGCCGTGAGAGCTCATGCCGCTCCATCCCGCTATTCGAGACCGCAGACCGCCCGGACCATGCCCACCAGGCTCAGGCGCCAGGCCGCGAGGGCCCCCGGTGCGTAGGGGCTGCGCTCCTCGAGCTCTTCCGTGAGATCCGCGACGGCGAAGGAGAGCACGTGCATGCCCAGGATGGCGCGCAGCACGGCGTCGACGTCGCGATCGGCGGGCAGACCCTCGAGCAGGAAGATGCGGGCCATGCGCAGCGCCGCCAGCATCGGCCGACGGCCGTCGCCGCTCCAGTAGGGACCTCGGTCGACCACCTCTCGCACCAGCAGCGCCGCGGCCTCCGGCTCCGCCGCCAGCGCGTCGATCACGGCCAACGTGAGCGCGTTGAGGCGTTCGTCGAAGGGTCCCGTGCGTCGCGCCACCTCGAGCACGGGCGCCGCCAGGCGTCGCACCAGATCCTCCATGGCCTCGACGTAGAGCACCTCCTTGGAGCGGAAGTGATAGAGCAAGGATGCTTTGCGCAGGCCCGTGCTCTCGGCGATCACGCTCAGGGAGGCGCCCGCATAGCCGGCCCGCGCGAAGACGGAGCGGGCGCGCTCGAGCAGCCAACCTCGGTCGACGGAGACGCTCGGTCGACCAGCTCGGCGGGGGGCTTCACGCATCACGGAAGAGCCTAGCGCACCCCCCGTTGACTATCTACCATCCGTTCGGTAGATATTCTGCCATGCGACGCCAAACCCTCCTTTTCGCCCTGCTGCTCAGCGCTTGCGGGACCACCGACAGCGCTCCGACGGGGCCTGATAGCGACGCCGCGACGGCGGACGCGAGCCGTCTGGACGCGGCCACGGCAGGCGACGGCGGCGCGCCCGACATGGACGCCATGACCCCCGTGGTCGACTCCGGCACCGACACGGGCAGCGACGCCGCGACCCCGGACGCCGGCGGCTCGGGCCTCGCCGATCCGAACGCGGACGGATCCATGGCGAGCACGATGTCGAGCGCGACCGTGCACGATGCCATCGGCGACATCGCGCTCACGATCGTGCGCCCCAACGGCTTGGGGCCCTTCCCGGTCGTGCTCTTCCTGCACGGCTTCCAGCTCAGCCCCAGCGACTACACCAGCTACGGCGAACGCCTCGCGAGCTTCGGCTACGTGGTGGTGATGCCGCACTTCCCGGGCTCCCTCTTCAGCTCGCCGACGCACGCGGAGCTCTTGACGGCGACGCAGCATCTGCTCGACTGGCTCGAGAGCGCCAACGCCGCGGGTGGAGCCCTGGAGGGCGCCGTGGATCTCTCCGCCATCGGCATCGCCGGACACTCCATGGGCGGCAAGATCTCCTACCTCACGGCCTCGGCGGACGCGCGCATCAAGGCGATCTTCGGCGTGGACGCGGTGGACGCGGGCGGCGGCCCCTTGGGCGGCAGCGCGACCGACTACCCGAGCGTCGCGCCCGAGCGCATGGGCGACATCCACGTGCCCTTCGTCTCCCTGGGTGAGACCACGAACGGCTCGGGCGGCGGCTTCGGCATGGCCTGCGCGCCCAGCGACCAGAACTTCGAGCAGTACTTCGCCGCCGCGGCCAGCCCAGCGCTGAAGGTCGACGTGCTCGGCGCCAGCCACATGTCCTTCCTCGACAACCCGAGCTGCGGCTTCACCTGCTCGGCCTGCCCCTCAGGCACGGACGACCCGGCCACGAGCCGCGCGCTGGCGCAGAAGTACATGGTCGCCTTCTTCGAGCGCACGCTGCGGCACGACGAGCGCTACGCTCGCTGGCTCACGGGCGCGGATATGGCGGCGGACGTGAGCGCCGGGCTCGTCACCAGCGAGACCTCGCACGGGTTCTGACCACCCCCACACCTCCCCGTCCTTGCAGCTGGAGTCCCGGCCCGAATTCGCGACGGCGGCGCATGCTGCGCCCAACCTCTCCGAACGCTCCCCGCCTCGGGTCAGGACGCCACTTTCATGGACGGTTCTGTTATGGTCCGCGTGTGCTCACCGTAGACGAATTCGAGAGCGCCTTTCGAGGTGCCAACAAGGTGCGCTTCAAGCTGGGACTGCCAGAGGTCAGGCGCGTGCTGGTGCTCACGGACCTCGAGGGAGAAGCGCACGCGGAGTACTGCGCCGCGGCGCGCGCCCTGATCGGCGACGTGGGAGCGGGCGCCGAGTACGTCGACTTCGACAGCAGCGCGCTCGCAGGTGTCGAGAGCGTGCTCGCCTTGGTCCGAGATGCCGCGCCGGACCTGGTCTGCACCTACCGCAACCTCAAGACCGACGCCTGGCGCTGGAACTACAGCTTGGGCGTCTACCTCAACGCCGTCACGCGCGGCTTCGACTTCCCCGTCGTGGTCACGCCCAGCCCCCACGCCTTCCCCGTCGCGGGCTGGGAGCACCGCAGCACGGACCGCGCGATGGCCGTGACGGACCGCCTCACCGGAGACGACGCGCTCGTGAACTGGGCGCTGAAGATCACCGATCCCGGAGGCACGCTGTGGCTGACGCACGTGGAAGACGCCGACGTCTTCGACCGCTACATCCGTGCCATCGCGAAGATCCCGAGCATCAACACGGGCAACGCGCGCGAGGTGATCCTCGACCAGCTCCTACGTGAGCCGCGCGACTACATCCAATCGTGCGTCGACGCGCTGGCCAAGGCATCCGCGGAGCGCAAGGTCGAGCAGGTGGTCACGCTAGCGCGCAGCGTCGCCGACTACCGCGCCATGATCGAAGACAAGGGCGCCAACATGCTCATCTTCCGCACCATGGAGCAGGATCACATCGCGCTCCACGGCATCGCCTACTCCCTCGCGGTGGAGCTGACCGACACCCCGCTACTGATGCTCTGAGCCCAACGATGCACGAAGCTCACGTCTCGCTCGGGGTCACCCTCTTCTTCTCCGCCATGCTCGCCGCGATGATCGTCGCGCTGGCCTTCGAGGAGAAGATCCACGCCAAGAAGTCGGTGATCACGGGCTTCTTCGCCATCGCCTCCCTCGCCGCCGCCGAGATGCTCGGCATCCTGCCGGTCGGCCCCTTGGTGAACGTCTTCGGCGAAGAGCTCCACATCCCGGTCTACGTCCAGGGCATCGACTGGGCCGTCATCGCCATCATCCTCGGCTCGAGCCTCTTCGTGGACGTGACGAGCAAGAGCGGACTCTTCACCTGGGTCGCGATCAAGCTGACGAAGAAGTCGGGCGGCGACCCGCTCCTACTGCTGATCTTCTACGGCATCCTGACCGTCCTCTTCTCGGCGCTGCTGAACAACGTGACGGCCATGATCATCATCGGCTCGCTCTCGGCCGTGTCGCTGAAGAAGCTCGGACAGCGCGAGCGCCTGCTCGGCTTCTTGCTGCTGGAGGGCCTGCTGACGAACGTCGGAGGCTTGCTGACGTTGATTAGCTCGGTGCCCAACATCATCGTCGGCCAGACCGCGGGCATCAGCTTCGTGGACTTCTTCATCAAGGCCGCGCCCTTCGTGCTCGTCGCGTCCATCGCCACCGTCTTCCTGGGCGCGCGCCTGTTCGGCATCCGCCGGCTCGATACCGAGGTGCAGAGGCAGGAAGCGGCCGAAGAGGTGGCCGGCTTCGACGAGCGCGACGGCATCGAGAGCAGCGGCTTCTTCGCCTTCGGCTCGGTGATGCTGGTGCTCTTCATCACCGCCATCGCGCTGAGCAGCGTCTTCGATTACGGGCTCGGCATGGGCTTCGTGGCCATGAGCTTCGCCATCATCATGTTGCTGCGCTTCAAGAGCACGGCCGACGTCTTCTACCGCGCCCTCGACTGGGATCTGCTGCTCTTCTTCGCCTTCCTGTTCGTGGTCATCAACGTGATGGAGCACGCGCAGGTGCTGGCGATGATCGGTCATGGCCTGGGCCACGTGATCGCCTTGAACGACGTGCTCGACGGAGCGGGCACGGCGGCGACTCTGATCAGCTCCGCCGCGGTCAGCTCCGTCACGGACAACATCCCCCTCTCGGCCATGCTCGCGCGCATCCTCCACGGCATGGAGCCGCTCGGCGACGGCAGGCTGTGGTGGAGCGTGATCTTCGGCGCGAACCTAGGCGGCAACCTCACGCCCATCGGCTCCGCGAGCACGGTCGTGGCCGTGACGCTGATGCACAAGTACGGGCTCTCCATGAGCTTCATGCGCTTCGTGCGCCTGGCCGCGGGCTTCGCCGTCCTGCAGATCGCGCTGGCCGTGCTCTACGTGCTCTTCGTCGTGCCGCTCCTGCCCAGCGTGTGAGCCGGGGCGGGATGGGCATCACCTCCGTGTCGATGGAGCTTCCTTGGATGTGCCCCCGATACGCACATCCCCCGCTCCTGAACGGCGTCTGCACAGCGACCAAGTGCCCGGCGTGCACGAGCCGAATCGAGACTCCGCCGGCGTTCTGGAAGCGCACCCTGGAGTCGGCGCGAGCCCAATCGCGTGAACGGCATCGCGCTCCACCCGCAGGGCGGGGGCTCGTCCCTGAAGATCCTACCCAAGTCGGCTGGTGAAGAAGTCTGTGCTCGGACCTGCCGCGCGAGCCGTGTCCGGTTGGGACGAAAGTGCACGCCGGGATGGATCAGAACGTAGGCGAAGCGCTCGCCCGAGCCGCGTCCCCAAGGGCGCTTACTGACGAAACTGACGAGGCGCGTCCCCATCTCCGTCCGCGGCTGATGTTGTGTGAAGTATCGCCGAGCCCGGGAGGGTCGCTCGCACGGGGCTCCGCGCGTGCCAAGTCGCCTGCCGACCCGCGCCCGACTTGGCGCGCGCGGCGAGGCGGCCTTGCGCGAGCGCCCTCCGGCCAGGCCAGCGGTCGCTGCCGAGCGCTCGCATATGCAAGGCCTCCGTCCCCCGGAGAGCGACCCTCCCGGGCGGCTTGCGTGTCCAAGCCTGTCCCAGCGTGATCCCCAAGCGAGAGTCAAAGTTCAAAGCTCGTCCCCCGCCCAGAGAGCTCCCTAGTCCTCAGGCGGAGCATCCGCGCCCGAGCTCGAGGAGTCGTCGTCGAGCGCCTCGCCTCCGCCCGAACCGGGCAAGCCGATGTCGTCGAACAGGGTGTGCAGCGCGTCGCGTCCGGTGGCCGCCGTGCCGTCGAGGGAGTTGGCGTCGGCCTGGCTGAGATCGAGGCGCGGCGCGAACACGTCCTCGTGCAGCTTGTCGACGATGCGCTGGGCCAGGTCGGCGACGGTATCGTGCGCTTCGAGCGAAGCCTCGCCACAGCCGAGGGCTGAACCTCCGATGCCCTCGAGACACACGCGCCCGTGGCTGGCGTCGGCTTCGATCAGGAGCCTCAGCCCCGCGTCGTCCGCCTCGAAGCGCGGCGAACGCGAGACGGCGTCCGCCACGGCCTGGGCCACCTCGCCCTCGCCCGCGACGATGTGCACGGGGAGCGGCAAGCCGAGGCGCCGGAAGACACCCGGATCCTTCTGCAGCGCGGCGTCGTACTGGGCGCGCGCGTCCTGCGCGCCGTCCTCCCACGAGGCGGCGGCCGAGAGCGCTCGCACACGCGCCTCCAGGAGCGCGTCCCCGGGCGAGAGCGCGGCGATGGACCGCCCGGCGAGCTCGACCGCGCGCTCGGCGTCGCCGTCGGCGAATGCGGCCTCGGCCAAGAACGCGTCGTAGTAGGCGCCGGCGCCAGGGCGCTGATCGACGGCGCGCGCGCGCTGCACGGCCGCGCGCACCACGCCCGCGCCGAGCACGTTCACCAGATCGCCGATCAACCAAGGAGGCGTGATGGCGCTGCGGGACGTGCCGATGGCGAAGGTGCCGACGAGCCTGTCCTCATCGGCCAGGAGGCGCGCCGCCTTGCGCCCGCCCTGCCAGGCATCGAGCCGTTCGCGTTGCGCCCGCGCCCAGGCCCACAGGCGCGCACCGAGGCCGCGAGCGCTCGCGCCCTCTTCGATGCGTTCGGCCTCGACCAGGCGCGCGCGGCGATCGATCAGCGCGATGATGGCTCTATCCTGCGCCGGATCACGGCTGGTGTGGGCACGCCTGTCCGGGAGCACGAGCGCGCGCTTGGTGATGCGCAGCGCGTCGTCCACGCGACCGGCGACGAGGAAGAAGGCCGCGAGGGCGCGACGCGTCTCGTTGCGGTCGGACTCGCGCACGTGGGCAGGCCGCTGCGCGCGATAGGGAGGCACTTGCTCGAGCGCGTTCAACGCCTCGGGCAGACGTCCGGCGCGCGTGTAGAGTTCCCCGAGCTCCATCCACGGGTTGCCGTACCAGGAGACGCGCGCGCGCGTCGCTTCGAGCAGGATGCGCTCCGCTTCGTCGAAGCGGAACATGCTGCGCGAGGCTTCGGCGAAGTTGGTCAGGTCGACGGTCTCGGGCGTGCGCCCGCCCTGCTGCGCATAGTCGAGGGCTGCACGGCAGGCGGTGTAGCTCTCGCCGTCGTTGCCAGCCTCGAACTCGATGGCGCACAGGGAGTTCAGCCCGATCACGGTCTCCATCTCGGTGCCCACGCGCAGCCCCGCCTGCGCGGCCATGCGCGCCTCGCGGTAGCGATGGAGCTTCATCAAGGGCCAGGCACGGGCGGCCACCTCGTCCGGGTCGTAGAGGCGATTCTTCAGCGCGATGATCGCGAGGCGCTCGGCGAAGTGATCGAGATCGCCCTCGGCCTGCGCCTGCTCGTCGAGGATGCGCGCATGCCAGCGCCAGGGATCCCCCGGCGAAGGCTCGGGGCCGTAGCGCCGCTCGAAGGCCTGGCGCGCGAGCTTCACCTCGTACAGCGCGCGCGGGAAGTTCGCCTCGCCATAGTGCTGCGCCAGCCCGAGCACGAAATGCCCGACGTAGGAGTCGGGGTGGTTGGCCACGTACTGCTCGGCGGCCTCGCGCGCACGGATGAAGCGCCCCGCCTGCACGAGCTCCCACAGTCGACGCTCGCCGACCTCCGCCTCCTCACCGGGCTGGGCCGGCAGGATCTCCGCGGGCAGTGGATCGAGGTTGTCCGGGCTCGGGACATGCGTGTCGTCGGGCGCCGTGTCGCCTCCGCCCTGCGCACGCACCATCGCCGTAGCAGCCAGGCTGAGCAGGCTGCTGACGAGGGCGAGCTCGAGCAGGCGGCGCATGACTCGACTCAGCGCCGCAGGCTTTGACGCGCGAGGCGTTCGAGTTGGGGTGCCAGGAGCTCGCGCACGATGTCGCCGGGCTCGTCGGCGCCGGGCGCGCACTCGATGCGATGCTCGAAGACGAAGGGCGCCAGCGCCTCCAGATCCTCGGGCGAGACGAAGTCGCGACCGAAGAGCAAGGCGCGCGCCGCCAGCGCGGGCAGGCTGAGCACCAGGGAGCGCGTGGACGCGCCCGAGAGGATGCGCGGATCGCTGCGCAGGCTGCGCGCCAGATCGACCAGCGAATCCTTGACCGCCTGTGCGATGTGCACCTCGTGGCGCACGACCTTGCGCGCGGCGACCACCTCCGTGCGGCTAACGGTGGCGAGGCCATCCGCCATGGTCAGGTTCGGGCGCGGATAGGCGTCGAGCACGGCCAGCTCCGAGTCGCGATCGATGTGGTGCATGACCAGCTTGAACAGGAAGCGGTCGAGCTGCGGCGTGGGCAGCGGGTAGGTGCCGGCGAGGTCGAGGGGATTCTGCGTGGCGATCACGAAGAAGAGCTCGTCGAGCGGGTGGGTGGTGTCGTCGACCGTGACCTGCTTCTCGGCCATGGCCTCGAGCATGGCCGCCTGCACCTTGGGCGAGGTGCGGTTGATCTCGTCCGCGAGCACGACGTGCGCGAAGATGGGGCCGCGCCGGAAGCTGAAACGCCCCGTCTCCAGCTCGAACACGTTCGTGCCCGTGATGTCGCTCGGCAGCAGATCGGGCGTGAACTGGATGCGCCGGAAGCCCGCGATGCCATCGGCGGGCTGGTCGTCGACGATGGACTCGCCGAGCACGCGTGCGAGCGTGGTCTTGCCCGAGCCGGGGAAGTCTTCGAGCAGCACGTGACCGTCGGCGACCAGCGCGACCAGCACCAGATCGATCACCTCGTCGCGACCACGGATGGCCGCGCGCAGGCGCATGCGCAAGCGCTGGAGCGCGTCGCGGGCGGCGTCGACGGAAGTCTGGGCAGTGTCCAGGGCGGGGGCGTTCATCATCGCGTGGGCTCCATGTCCTCGCGGCGCGTCGTCGGACGCACCGTCATCGGGACCATAAGAAGGAGAAGGGATCGAAGAGGGCGAGGGCACGTCGCCAGACGGCGAAGCTGGCGCGACGTTCGCGGCCAAGGAGGCCGGCGAGCTCGCGGTAGCGCGCGCGTTCGAGGCGAAGTCGACCGCCAAAGGCGGAGGCGAGGTGGGCACGGGTCAGGCCCTCGAAGGTCGGCAGCTCGGAGGCCAGGCGGGTGGCGAAGGCCTCGCGGCTCTCCCCGCGGCGACGACGTCGAGACAGCTCCGAGAGCCGGTCGAGCTCGGCGCGATAGACGACGCGTGGCAGCGCGGCCTCGGAGGAGAAGAGGGGCGCGAGCCTGCGCCAGGACTTCCACAGGAAGAGCACCAGCAGCACGAGGGCGAGACCGAGCCCGCCGTAGGTCGCGGCGCTGCTGCCGACCCGGCGCGCGGCCCGCACCATCTCGGGCACGGGCGACGCGTCCGGCGGCGCCACGCTCTGGCCACGGGCGAGCTCGCCCAGGAGGCGCTGCAGCTCGGGATCGGGCGGAGAAGGAGGAGGCGTGGCCACGGTGCGTGGGGAGACGTCGAAGACGACCCAGCCGTAGCCTTCGAGATAGAACTCGGGCCAGGCGTGCGCGCGATCGCCCGCGATCAACAGCGCCGAGCCACCCTGGCGCTGCGCCTCCTCCAGCGCGTAGCCCGAACCCACGCGCGCGGGCAGACCGACGGAGCGCGCGAGGAAGGTCGCGGCGTGGGAGAAGTGGACGCAGTAGCCGATGCGATCCCCGAACAGGAAGTCCGCCGTCGGATCCTCCGCGTTGGCGTGACGCGAGCGCAGAGAATAGGTCCCCACGGCGCCGAGCCAGTCCATGAGCGCCAGGATCTCGGCCACGGGCACGTGCCGCATCTCCGCCGGCAGCGACTCGTCCAGGATCTGATTCGCCAGCGCGGCGTAGCGCGGATCGTCGGGCCCCTGCGTGTAGTAGCGGAAGAGATCCGGGCTCCAGCTGCTCGAGCCCGCGGTCGCCCCGAGCATGGCCGCGGCGTCCGCCGTGAGCGCCGCGGACGTGATGTCGTAGACCCGCACGAAGCGATCCGGATCGGGGTTCTGCGCAGGCTCGAAGCGCAGGGGTGCCTCGAGCCCCATGGGCCGCGTGTGCTCGGCCAAGAGCGCCACCGTCGTGCGCACCAGAGTGCGATTGGCGCCCAGCGGCGGCGTCTCGGGAACGTCAATGCGCGTCGAAGGGAAGGACGCCACCAGATCCCGATCCGCGTCCGGACGCGTGGTCCCGACCAAACGCCGACCGTTGTACTGACTGAAGGCGTTCTGCCTCAGGTAGTAGACCCCACTCGGCGGGGAGTAGTCGTCGTGCAGCAGCACGACGCCCACGGGCACGTTGTCGTTGCTCTGATCGTACTGATCGCGGAATTGCAGATCGTCGTCGCGCGACTGCCCATGACCGCCCTGCCCGTGATTCTGTCCCTGCCCCGATTCGTCGTTCGGTCGCAGCCCGAGACCACCTCCCGTCGGAGGCGGAGAGGGCATGCGCAGCATGTGAGTCGTGCCGAAGAGCAGGAGCAGGAGGCCGACCACGACCAGCAGGTCGACGCCGGAGCGCAGCAGGCCGCGCTCGGAGAGCAACAGCAACACCATCACGCCGGTGGCGACGGCGCCCACGGCGAGGAAGACGATGGTGGGGTCGCCACCTGCGGCGAGGATGGGATCCGCGAGGTCGTGGGGACGGTCGATGGCGCCCATGCGGTGCGCCGCCACCAGGTTGGCGAAGGCGAGGCCCACGACCAAGAGCTCGAAGATGGACGCGACGCGATGACGCGCGGAGAGCGCCCTCAGGGTGCCCAGCGTGCCCAACGCCGCGAAGCCGAAGAAGAGCGCGTCGCCCAGATCCAGAGCGCGCCCCGGTCCCAGGGAGGGCGCGAGCAGGTTCGTGCTCACGACCGACGCACGCAGGCCCCACGCCACCAGGAGCAGCGCCGCGAAGCCGAGGACGAGGGCGGGCGTGCGCAGACGCGTGCGCGCGGCGCCCGCGCCCGCCAAGGCGCCGACGCAACCTCCCAGAGCGGCAGCGCCCGCGGCCCAGGGCTGCGCGATGGGCCAGGCGAAGGCGAAAGCGGTGGCCGCCATCACGGCCGCGCGCAGCGCCGTCGCGAGCCAAGGCTCCTCCACCATTCCGTCGTGCTTCGCTTTCACGCCGCCAGCCCCGCCGCGCCGCTGAGGCGTGGAGCGACGCCGCCCTTGCCCAGCATGCGCCCGCTGACTCGATCCACGACCAGCACGTCGGCGCCCGCGCGAGCCAGGGCGACACGCACGGTGGTGAGTGCCGACTCGTCCACACCCCCTCGGGTGATCGGGCGCACGATCGCGCTCTTCCACCAGGCGCTTCTCTCGGCAGCGCGCAGGCCGTCCACGCCGATCACCGCGCGCGCGCGGCCGCGGCGTGCCTTGAGCACCGCCACCACGGGCGCGAGCCAGGGCCCCGGGGCCGCCGGCACGAAGAGCACGAGAGTGGCGGGACCTTCACGCTCGGCCTGAGCGACATAGCGCGCGAGCCCCTGTCCGCCTTCGACGTCGGCGCCCGCGGATCGAACGATGCGCGCGACCGCCTCGGCACGCTCGGAGGTCTTGCCCGCGCTGCCGTCGGCGCCGAAGACCCACTCCTCGCCCAGCGCGCCGGCCTCGACGGAGACCCGCGCCGCGGCGGCCGAGGCGTTGTCGGACGCGCCCGACACCAGATACGCCACGGTACGTCGCGAGAGCGTGAGCGCGCGTTCCGGCACGCGCACCACGAGCTTGCGCGTGCGGCTGAAGACCTTCCAATGAATGAAGCGCGCGGGATCCCCGGGCGCGTACTTGCGCAGCTCGACCCGGTCGCCGTCCGCGACGCCCATGGGATGAGGCCGCTCGTCACCGCCCGCGAAGCTCGAGAGCAGAGGCATGCGATTCAGCGCGCCGATGTGGGGCAGCACGTCGATCTCAGCCGCCCCTTCGATGCGAAAGGCCAGGCGCGCCAGGCCGAAGGCGTCGGAGACGATCACGCGCCGACGCAGACGCCGCACCTCACCACGACGGTGGGCCACGAGCTGCTCGTCGAGGCGTCCGCCGTGGACCGCGCCAGAGCCCTCGAGACCCTCCGGTTCGAGCAACTCGAGGCGCAGCAGCAACAGCGGGACGAAGCGCAGCGAGGGGATGCTCACGCCGGTCTTGGTGGCCCGCCCGGTCTCCATGGAGAGCGCGGGCACGGAGACGCGTCGCGTCTTGTACTTGAGCCAGACGGTGGTCACGACGACGGCCACGAGCGAGAGCGAGGCCATGCCCACGGCGGCCCAGCCCAGCACGAGCAGCACGAGATCCAGCTCGGCGTAGGCGAAATCGTGCAGTGCCCAGGCCGCGCCCAGACACGCGGCCACCCCTAGGGGCGTGAGCGGGAAGACGTCCGCCAGGCGACGAAAGCCGCGCCGCGCGAGCCCGGCCCAGCGCGAAAGTCGTCCAGAGTTTGGCGCTCTGCGCGCGCGAGGCGCCTGAGCCACGGTGCTCTCCATTGCACCGTCCTTCCCCGCCCTTGCTCGATCTGCGCGCCCCATAGTCGCCGGAGCGTGACATTGCTCGCGCCCGGATTCCACATTCGCACGCGGTGGTGCTAACTTGAGCACGTACACGCCCTTCGGGGGAAGGTTGCGGCCATGCGAAACATCGCACTCATCGCCATCACACTCGCGTTCTTCGGCTGCGGAGGGGCGCCGCCGCCTCCCACGACGCAGGCAGCCACGCCGCCGCCCGCTCCCGCACCCGGAAGCACGGAAGTGCACGCACACGGGGGTCGACAGGTCACGGCGACGGTTGGCTCAGCTGGAGGCACACTGGAGATCGACAACGGGGCTCGCCTAATCATTCCCCCCAATGCGCTCTCGACCGCTCGCGAGATCACCTTTGGCGAAGGCGCCAGCACCACGGTCTTCAACCATCAAGGCATCCAGGGGCTTTCGGGCACGCTCTCGGTCTCGCCACCCTTGACCACCGCTCCGGGCAAGCCGCTCGAGATCTCCGTGCGCCATCGCGGTTTGCCCGACGGATACACCACCAATGACCTCGCCCTCGCGGTGGAGAGGCCTGGTGCGGAGCGGGCGCTCGGCATGGGCGAGAACGAGACGCGTTGGGAGAACTTCCCCGCGACGCAGCACGGGGATCGCCTGCAAGGGGAACTGACCGAGCTGCCCGGGATG
>JAACVI010000375.1:1885-8750 GCA_009992505.1 Myxococcales bacterium | reverse complement strand
ACGGGCGCGTGCACCTGACCACCGCGCTTGAGCCAGGTGCCGACGATGGCTGCGTCGGCGTAGCGGGCGAAGACCTCGGCGTGCTCTGGGGTCAGGCCGGAGCCGAGCCAGACGGGGCGGTCGTCCGCGGCCTCGCGGGCTTCGGCCAGCTCGTCCTCGTTGACCTCGCTGCCGGTCGCCTGGCCGGTGACGATCACGGCGTCGGCCAGGCCGCGGTCGAGGGCCTCGTGCACGGCTTGGGTCATGGTCAGCGGCGCCAGCGGTGAGGCGTGCTTGACCAACACATCTGCGGCGATGGCCGGACGCGCGGGCGCGAGCGAGGCGCGGTAGCGCAGGCTGACGTCGGCTTCGCCTTCGATGAGCCCCTGATCCGTGATGTAGGCGCCGGTGTGGACGTTGACGCGCACGAAGCCCGCGCCGGCGGAGGCGGCGACGCCCAGGGCGCTGAGCACGTCGTTGCGCAGGCAGTTCACCCCGACGGCCAGACCGAAGCGCTCGACGCAGGCGCGCGCGAGGATCGCCAGCGTGGCCGCATGATGCGCGGGGACGCGTGCGCCCGCCGTGCCCTTGGGGAAGGGCGCCGAACCGAAATTCTCGAGCACGATGCCGCGCACGCCGCCCTTGGCCAGGGCCTCGGCGTCCGCCATGGCGAAGCGCTCCACGTCTCGGAAGCTCCCGTTCACGTGGGCTGGATCTCCGGGCAAGGCGGGCAGATGCACCACACCGAGCACGCCTCGCGGCAAGTCCATCGGGCTCATTCGTTCCTCACAGAGTGGTGTCGATGACGGTCGAAGTGATCTCGTTCGAGACCGGGTCGCCGATCGCGGGTGTGAGCACGGCGGTGAGGCGCAGGTTGGTGCCCATGCCCGCGTCCGCAGGGTAGATGGTGGTGGGATCCGTGGTCGTGAAGATGAGCCGGTCGCCCAGGCGCAGGAGGTGATCGCCCTCCACGCTCACGCGCCGCGCGGTCAACACGCGCTCCGCCGGGATCGTGATCTCCTCGCCCGTGACGGCGTCGTAGCCGTGGGCCTGGATCAACAAGCCCTCGGGGTCGATGCCCCAGATGCGGAACGAGATCGCCACGTGGTAGCCGCCCTGAGGTCCGTGCACGAGCTCCATCGTGCTGCCGGGGCCGAGCGGCTCGAAGGCCTCCGTGCCGGTGCCAATCTCGAAGTGGGGCGTCACCGGCCCCGCGTCGAAGGCCGTCGCGTCCACGCCGCCGCCCGCGTCCTCCGGGCCCCCGTCCTGCACGCCGCCGTCGGAGCGTGCGCCCGTGTCGCTCGGCCGAGCGTCGGTGGAGACGCCCGCGTCCCCGCTGCCGGCGCCGCCGCCACAGGCCGCGAGCAAGAGGATGACGAGGCCCAGAGCCCCGCGCACATGCCCAGAAGTCATGCTCGGATCATGACAGGATGTGGGCCGAACGGCGAGGGCTCGGCGGGGCCGCGTTCGGTTCGAGGCGTGGACGTCGGCTGCACGAAGCGCGTTCGGGCCGCGCAAGCGATGGCCCCCACGGCGAGAAGGACGATCCGGGTCACGCTCCTCGGCCCGTATGACGAGGAGGATGATCCTGGTTGCGGACTACGGGAGCTGCTCCAGCTTGGGATTCGGGACGCGCGCCTCGAAGTCGATCCAGATGCGCGGGTCGCTTCGACAGTCGTATTGGCGACACACGAGCGGCCGCTGTCCGTGCACGCCGCAGGACTTCGTCGTCGGGTCTTGGTGGTGGCAAGAGCCGTCCTCGCGATGACGAAGGGTGTAGGGCCGACCGACGTCCCAGCGGACGACTCCCTCCGCGAGATCCTGTCGCGAGAGATGGACTTCCAGTCGACAACACGCGCCCCTGCACAGCTGGATTCGCTCCGCGCAGGCGATCTCCGGCCCGGTCACCTCGTACTTGTCGGTCTCTTCGGTGAGGAACTCGACGCCCTCCCAGTGGGCCTTGGCGCTCTCGACCATGAGCTCCCGCGCGCTGTCCTTGCGCCGCTCGACCTCGTCGCGCTCGATCAGCCCGGCGGCGATCAGGGTCTCGGTCAACGCGTAGACGTGGGCCGACAGCTCCTGATGCTGGAGCAGCCCGACGCCGAGTTTTTGGTGCACGTAGACGAGCGCCCTCGCCAGCTCTGGATCGGTCTCGTCGCCCTTGTCGTCGTCCATCGCCATTCGCTCTCCGAGCCGCTGAGTCAGGCCAACCCCGATACTAGCCGAGGCGCCGCTCCGCAGCGGACAAGCCGACCTCGGGCGCCCTGCGGCACACCATGGCGCAACCGAAGCGGCAGACTTCTCGCAGTCTTCGCTTGGTACAAAACCTGCTTCGGTGCCCGTCATGTCATTGCGCCACCTCGTCTGCATCCTGCCCTTTCTGGCCTTCGCATGCGCCGATTCTCACAGCACCGTGGACGCCGGGTCCGACAGCGCGGTGGACACAGGCGTCATGTGCGGCGGGCGGGCTCCCGAATGCAACGTCGAATGCGGGAACACCGACGGGCTGATCCTGCCGGTCTGCACGGACAGGGGTTGGACGTGCCCTCCAGGCTCCATCGACCAGTCGACCTGCTGCCCGGGCGATCCGCGCCCCGGCTGCGTGTGCACCGGCACGGAATGGGTCTGCGACACCAGCTGTCCGAGCGGCATCGACCCGTGGAATCCCGACACCCCGGGTTCCGCCTGCTCCACCGAAGGGGCGACCTGCTCCGAGGGCACGCGCTGTGGATCGGCCATGTTCTGCACCTGCCGCTCCGGCTCGTGGAACTGTGCGGTCGCCGAAGCCGACCCTGTGTGTTGGTGCGGACGGGAACCAAGCGTGGGCGACCCGTGCACGGTGGAAGGGATGGGGACCGAATGCGGGCAGTGCTGTCCCACGGCCGAGGGACCGAACTGGCCCGCGATGACGTGCGTCGATGGCGCCTGGCAAGCCGCCGCGTGCCCCGCCATCGTCTGTCCTGAAGTGCTGCTCGAGTGCCCGGTCGACATCGAAGCGGCGCTCGGCACCGCCTGCGCGCACGAAGACCAGGGCTGCGGCAATCCATGCTGCGGCTCGATTCAGTGCACTGGCGGCGTCTGGCAGCGCGGTCCCGATGTCGCCTGCGCGTGCATGGAACCGCCCGCCTGCGGGCCGGGCAGCTGCACTCTCCAGCAGAGCTGCAACCTGCGCTGCGGACCGGCCGATGGTCCCGACTACCGATGCGTGACTCTGCCCACCGGCTGCAGCGATTGCAGCTGCCTCCCTCTGCTTCCGGGCCAGACGTGCGAGATGATCAGCGGCCAGCCGCACGTGATCGAAGAAGCGGTCTGCGGCTAGAGCGCGTTCGGTCGTTATTGTGACATCGTCGAGCTCACTCCGCGGCGATCGCCCCGGCGTCGAGCTCGCGCAGCATGCTCTCCTCGGTCAGGTCGGGCGCGGCCGCCTCGCCGAAGTACTTCATCAGGCCGGCCTTGGCGTAGTGGGGCTTGATGCGATCCGTCAGCAGGCCGATCTCGCGCAGGTTGGGCACGAGCCTGCGGAACATGGTGTGGCGGAAGTGCTCGAGGCCCTTGGAGCTGTTGACCACTTCGCGCCACTGCGCCCGGCTCAAGGTGTCGGCGTAGTATTCCTCGTACACCTCGTAGGCGAGGAAGCGGTTGCGCATCAGCAGGGAGACCTCGAAGGCCCAATCCTCGCGCTCGCGTCGCTCCGTCTCCGTGATGTTCTTGGTGATGTGCTCGCGCAGGGCCAGCACGCCGTAGTGCACGTGACGCGCCTCGTCGCGGATGACGTTCTTCAGTAGCTCCTTCAAGAGCGGCTCGTTGGTCATCTGGTACAGCGTGCCGAAGGCGCCGAGGGCGAGACCCTCGACCATGATCTGCATGCCCAGGAACTTCATGTCCCAGCGTGAGTCCGCCATCAGCGCGTCGATGATCACGAAGAGGTTGTCGTTGACCTGGTAGAGCTTCTCGATCTTGGTGTCGAGGTAGCGGTGGAAGACCTCGACGTGGCGCGCTTCGTCCATCACCTGCGTCGCGCCGTAGAGCTTGCCGTCGAAGAACGGCACGGCCTCCGTCACCTGCGCAGCGGCGAAGAGCGCGCCCTGCTCGCCGTGCAGGAACTGGCTGAGCATCCAGGCCGCCATGGACGCCTTGCCCGTGCGCCGCTCGTCGCGCGAGAGGTGGACGCCGAACTCCTCGAGCTTGCCGAAGTTCATGAAGTCGTCGGGCAGGAGCTGGACCTCGGGGTTCATGGGATCGACGTCGATGCTCCAATCGAGCCAGGTGTCCGAGTCCCATTGGCCCTGCTTGGCGCGCGTGTAGAGCTCACGCATCTCGGGGTGATCCGCCGGATAGCTCCAGTCGAAGTAGACGTCGTGGCTCGCCTTCACCGTGGTCGGCACGCCCTGCTTGCCGCGGTGGAGCAGCATGCCGCGCACGCCCGACGGAGCCAGTGAGCGCAGCACGCGTGAGTCGCGCACGCTCGAGAGCACCTCGGCGGCCTCGAAGTAGGGGTCCACCGCTTCGCGGGCCTTGGCGGGGAGGAGTTCGAGGATCTTGGCTGTGTTCATGGCTTTTCTTTCGGGTCGGGACGGGCATCGGGGGCGATGGAGGAGCCGAAGAAGTCGCCCACGCGGCTGGCGTGGTAGCGACTCAAGAAGGACTGAACGAGCGGGAGCGTGGTCGCGATCATGGACGCGACCTGCTCCGCGGGGAGGCCGGCGAGGCGCTCCGAGAGCAGGCGTCGCTCGTGACGAAAGAGGTCGTCCAGCGTGTTCTGGTAGAAGGCCAGATCCGCGACGCTGAAGCCGAGCTGTCGCGTGAACCCGGCGGCGCGCATCTTGGCCAGGAGCTCGAGCAGCCAGGTGTCGCTCTCGGGCAGGAGCAGATCGCCGTCCACGGTGTTGGTGCCGCCGATCAGGCCGAGGTCGACCGCGTGCTGGATGTCCTCCGGGTCGAGGTCGGGGAGCTGCTGGACCAGGCGCGCCGCGGGTACGAGTGCGGGCGGGCCGGCGGTGGGCAGCACGGCCTCGAGGTTGGTGCGCACGTCCGAGAGGAAGCGCTGCTGCTCCGCGGTGAAGGCCTCGTCGGGTCCATCGAGCAGGGCCTTGATGGCCTTCAGAGGCAAGAAGCGCTCCTGCTGAAGGCGACGGATCAACGCCAGGCGCTCGACGTGATCCTGGGTGTAGACCGCCGTGTTGCGCCCCGTCTTCTCGCCCGGCGGCAGGATGCCTTCGCGGATGTAGAAGTGAATCGCCTGGCGATCCAGACCCGTGCGCTCGCACAGATCCTTCATGCGCAGCGGCGGCGCGGGGCGCGGCTCGAGCTCGACGCTGGACAGATCGGTCACGTGCGGAGCTCGAGGCTGACGGGCGTCAGCGGTCGCGAGACGCAGGTGAGGACGTAGCCGCTCGCGCGCTCCTGGGCGGTGAGGCAGCTCGACTCGTCGCTGTCGACCTCGCCGCTCAGCAGCTCGAGCTTGCACGCCGCGCAGCCGCCCATGGCGCAGGAGAAGGGAAGGTCGACGCCCGCCTCACGCCCGGCTTCGAGCAGCGTCTGTCCAGCGCGACAGTCGAAGCGATGCTCGCGTGTGCCGACGCGCACGACCACGGGCTGATCGCTGAACGTCGCCGTGGATTGCTTGGCGCGGCTGAAGCGCTCCTCGAGGATGCGTCCCTGCGTGACCTTGGCGGCCAGGAGCGCCTCGCGACAGGCGTCCATCATCGGGCTCGGACCGCACAGGAAGTAGGTCGCGTCGTCGGACAGCGTGCCGAGCTGGGCGCGCAAGAGCTCTCCGTCGAGGCGGCCGTGCGGTCCGTCGAAGCCTTCGGGCGGCTCTTCGAGCACGAGCACGAGCCGCATGCGTTGCGGGAACTCCGCGGCCAGAGCCTCGAGGCGCTCTCGGAAGATGATGTCCTCGGCGCGGCGGTTGCCATAGAGCAGCACGACGCTGCGTCGCGCGTCCTGGCGCAAGGTGGTCTCGGCGATGGAGGCGAGGGGCGTGATGCCGCTGCCACCGGCCAGGAGCACCAGCGTCTCGCCGGCGCTCTCGGGCACGACGAAGAGCCCGGAGGGACCGAGCACACGCAGGCGCGCGTCGACCGCGACGCTGTCGCCGAAGGCGTTGCTGACCTTGCCGTGCGGCATGCGCTTGACGGTGATGTAGGGCTCGACGCCCGGAAGCGCGGCCGAGGCGAGGGAGTAGGCGCGGCGCTCGAGCTTGCCCTCGATGGGCAGCTCGAAGCTCAGGAACTGCCCCGCCTCGAAGGCCATGGCGGCGCCGTCCTCGAAGGCCAGACCGAAGGAGCGCGTGTCGGGCGTCTCGTCACGGACGAAGGTGACGCGCACGCGACGCGAGGCGAGGGAGCCCGACGGAGCTCTCGCCTCCTGGCGATAGAAGGACGGAGGCCGCGTGATGGTGGGTGGCGGCGTGCGGCCCATCAGGCTGCCGCCGATCATGCGCAGATCGCGCCCGAGTTGATGCACGCCATGGGCCCAGCGCACGGGCAGCAGCTCGTCCACCACGTCGATCTCGCTCAGGGGCGTGGGGGTCGCAGTCTGGCCACTGGCGCTCTTGATCACGGGCGGCATGCCGGCGCCCAGGCTCGAGAGCATGGCGCGAGCATCGAGCCGGACGCGATCGACGTGGGGCGTCGCGGCGCGCGGCAGCGCGGTCGCCAGCAGGCGGGCGGCGAGATCGAGGCGGGTGACGGGCAGCCGTGGATTGACCATGCGCAAACGATGGCCGCCAAACCGCATAGTGTCAAGTGGTGCTTTACACTTTGCGTACTCGGCGGGTCAGCGCCATCGGGCTTCCCCTTCGCTCGTGGGGCCTCATCGCCATCGGGCTTCCCCTTCGCTCGTGGGGCCTCAGCGCCATCGGGCTTCCCCTTCGCTCGTGGGG
>JAACVI010000375.1:0-1873 GCA_009992505.1 Myxococcales bacterium | reverse complement strand
ATCGGGCTTCCCCTTCGCTCGTGGGGCCTCATCGCCATCGGGCTTCCCCTTCGCTCGTGGGGCCTCATCGCCATCGGGCCTCCCCTTCGCTCGTGGGGCCTCATCGCCATCGGGCCTCCCCTTCGCTCGTGGGGCCTCATCGCCATCGGGCCTCCCCTTCGCTCGTGGGGGGTCAGCGCTTGCGCGACCCCGACCTCGATGACCTCGTCCACGTCACCGTCACCGACGGCTCACCTGGGCGTGAAGCTCAGCTCGTGGCGATAGATGAAGGTCGGCTCGCGCTGGCCCTGATTCCAGGGGATCGACGGCCCGTCGATGTCCGAGCTGTAGTTGTAGAGCGCGAAGTCTCCGGGGGTCGCGAGTGGCAGCACGGCCGCGAAGCAGGTGTCGCCGGTGGAGGGCAGATCCATCAGGTAGGCGATGCGGTCTTCGGACTGCACGAAGCGCCACAGAGCGCAGCGTTTGGGCTGGGCCGAGTAGTCCGTCTGGTAGTTGACGGTCGTGAGCAGCGTCGTGTGCGCCGGATCCATCAGGTCGTAGTCGCCCGTCGCGGTCAGGTTGCGCCGCGCGACCAGGTAGATCTCGTGGTCGTAGGCGAAGACCAGGGGCGAGTCGTATTTCTTCGGGTCGATGTGGCAAGTCCAGTCCGCAATGTCGGACGCGGGTGCGTGGCAGATCTCGGAGCCGTAGCCCGAGGCGTCACCGGCCTCGTTGCGGATCACGCCGAAGAGCGAGCCGTCGTCCGCGAAGCCGAAGTCGGACTCGGAGCCGCCGCCCATGTACACGCTGCGGCGCGCGGCATTCACCGGTCGCCAGGCGTGTCCGTCGTCCGTGGTCAAGAGCTCCACCGAGAGCGGCAGGCCGTCGAAGAGGTAGATGTGCTCACCGCCGAGGTAGGCCGTCATGTAGGGCACGCCCGCCTCGACCTTCGTGCGCCAGGCGATGCGTCCGGGCAGACCGGCGTCTGTCAGAGGCGACCAGGTTCCGTCCGCGGCGCGCTCCGAGTAGCGCACGCCCATGGGCTCGAAGGCGTAGCGGTTGGTGCCGAGCACGGCGACGTAGAGCAGCAGGTGGCCATTGAAGGAGAGCAGCCGCGGCTCGCGCAGATCCGTGCCGATGGTGAAGGAGGCTTCGAAGTCCCAGTTCAGCTCGTCCGCGCTGCTGACCATGTACATCACGGTGTCCGGGCCCGCGAAGTGATCCGGCGCCGTGCGCCAGGCCAGGTAGACGCGGCCCTCATGGCGCACGACGTCGAGGTTGTTGTTCGAGGTCAGGGGCATCACCTCCGCCGGCAGGCCATCCGAGGGCACGACGCGGCGCGTGCCGGTGACCTCGACGTCGTGGCGACCCGGCTCCGAGAGAGGCGGTGGCGGCAGCGCCGAGTCCACGCCTGCGTCGAAGTGGGCGTCAGGCCCAGTGTCGAGCGCAGCGTCGACTCCGCCGTCGTCGCCGGCGTCCGACCCGCCGGAGCCGCCGCAGGCGAGGAGCAGCGCGCAAGTGGTCGCGATCACTCGAATCATGAACCCAGCATAAGGGAGAGCGCGAAGCCTTGGGAGGCCCCCGAGGATGAACGAGTAGGCTTGGCTTTCCTCCGGCCGTGGTAGACTGGCGCGTGGCCGGCGACGCAGAGCAGATCGACGCGAAGCGGGCGCTCGAAGTGCTGATGGCGCTCACGCGCACGCTGGCGCACGAGCGCTGTCTGGAGACGGCGCTGCGCGCGGTGACGGACGCTGCGCTCGACCTGCTGCCCGCGGATCACACGTCCGTGCGCGTGCTCGACGACTCGGAGCGCGAGCTGCTCGCCGGCGCGCGCAGCGGCGCGGGCGCGGCCCAGCGCCCCGTCTCCTTCCAGCCCAACGTCGGCGTGGCGGGC
>JAACVI010000053.1 GCA_009992505.1 Myxococcales bacterium | reverse complement strand
ATGCGGGCGCGACGCCCGATGCGACGCCAGCTGCGGGCGAGCCCGCCGCTCTGACCACGCCTGCGCCCGCACAGACGAGCGAAACCAGCCCGTTGCCGCCTCCCGCACGCGACGAGTTCGCCGAGGCCGACGCGGATGCCACCGGAGTCGGCGCGCCTGTGGAAGAAGAGCCCATCGTCGAGCCGCCCGCACGCAGCAATCTGCCCGCCGGTGAGGCCGAGCGCATGGCGGATCGCCCCGTCGACGCGGCTCGAATTCGTTTTCGTCCGGGGCATGGCCTCGAGATCGAGTCGGCGGACGGCGCCTTCTCGCTCACGACCCGCGTCCGTGTGCAAGTGCTCTACCAGCTCGAGAACTCGAACACGGCGGGCGTCGACCCCACGCAGCAGCTCACGCTGCGTCGCGCGCGCATCCAGTTCGGCGGCCACTTCTTCGGCCACGACAACAGCTACAAGATCCAGCTCGGGCTCTCGCCGCGCGACATGGGCATCAGGGACAACGACTTCGGGCGCGCGCCCCACCACACGCCGCTGCTCGACTACTACCTGGACTTCCACCAGCTGCGCGACCTCCACATCCGCGTCGGTCAGTTCAAGGTGCCGTTCAACCGCGAGCGCATGAACTCCTCGGGCAACCTGCAGATGGTCGGGCGCTCCAACGTGAACGCGCAGTTCAACCTCGACCGCGATCTGGGCATCGACTTCAACTCGAGCGATCTCTTCGGGCTCGGCCACGTTCGCTACCACCTCGGCGCCTACATCGCGCGTGGACGTGAGGCCGTCGGCGCCGGCAACTTCCACATGATGGGTCTGGCGCGCGTCGAGTACCTGCCCTTCGGCTCCTTCGACGACAACTCCCAGGTCGACTTCGCGCGCACCAGCGATCCGCGCCTCGCCATCGGCGCGGCCTTCGCCTACGTCGATCACGCGCGCACCACCGGCGGCATCACAGGCACCCGTCCTGCGGACGGCGGCACGACGCAGACGCGCCACCTGGCGCTCGACGCCATCTTCAAGCTCTCGGGCTTCTCCGCCATGGCCGAGGTGCTCTATCGCTCCGGTCACCGAAACCCCGGTACCGCCGTGGACGAGTTCGGTGTGGCGATCCCGATCGAGGCGCCCGCCACGGGCTACGGCATCACGCTGCAGGCGGGCTACCTGCTACCTCGCGCGCCCTTTGAGATCGCCGCGCGCTACGCCACAATCCAGCGCATCGGCACCGCCACCGCCAGCCGCCTGACCGACGAGAGCGAGCTCGGCCTCGGTCTGAACTACTACTTCGCCCAGCACCCCTTCAAGCTGCAGGCGGACGTGATCAACAGCTGGAGCCAGAGCTTCGGCAACGACGGCGCCCTGCTCTTCGAGCTACAGCTCCAGGGCAGCCTCTAGCCGCGCGGCACGACCGTAGCGCGGCTCGCGCGAGCGCGTCGCCTAGGTCCGAGAATTTCCCCAGCGGGCCACGGCATGATCCGAGCGCGGCTGCGTCGCCGTGACGTAGGGCGACGCGCTCGCGCGCGCAGGTCACCGCACCGCGAGCAGGGCACTCAAGGTCACGGCATGGCGACGCGTTCAGGCTGAGGGCGCGCTCTTGAACACGCGGGACGGGAACACGCCCGGCGCCATGATGGAGGGCGTGACCTCGCTCGAGGGGAACATGCGCACGAAGGCCGGGGCCTCGCCCACGCGGTCCACGATCTCGCGCTCGAGCATCATGGACGTGTACTGCTCGGCGCCGAGCTCGAGCGTGTTGGCGTTGCGCACGACCTCGAGGTCGTAGCCGCGGGCGAAGGCAGGCAGGCCAGGCAGGCGCGATTCGTAGGGCGTCCAGGCGTCGGCGCTGACGCCGTTCTCGCTGCACCCGAAGACGCCGTCGCCGTGATGGGCGAAGAGGGTCTGATTGCCCACCGTATGTCCGGGCGTGCGCACGAGGGCGACACCGTCGCCCAGGCGCAGATCCGCGTCGGTGAGGACCACGCGCTCCATCGGTACGCCGATCTTGCCCTCGGCGACATACCAGGCGCGCTGCACGGGATGGAGATCGTCCCACGCTTCCCACTCCACGCGCGGCGCGAGCAGGTGCGCGTTGGGGAAGAGCGGCCCCGGCGTGCGATCCTCTTGATCCGGGATGTCACAGCCGAGCAGAGGGCGGAGATCCTGGGTGTGGAAATGATCGAAGGCCAAGAGGTCGATCTGCTCGGGCTTCACACCGAGCTTCTCGAGTTGATTCAGCAGTGGAGGGAAGTCGCCGCGCAGACGCTCGGCGGCGGCTTGGCCGAAGCGCTCCAGCAGTCGACGGAAGAAGGGCGCGGCCTGCGAGGCTTGCCATTGGGTGGGGTTGAAGAGCAGACGTCGCGTCGCGCCCTCGGCCTCGAAGGTGACGAGCAGCGCGCGGTGCGTGAGAAAGACGTAGGGCAGCGGCAAGGTCAGAGCGCCGTCGAAGGCGCGCTTGGTCGGATAGGGGAAGGCCGTCAGCGGCAGAGTGTCCACGGACAGCACGCGCGGCTGCTCGCGCAGAGCGTCGCCGAAGAGCCCGCCCGCGTCCTTCAGCGCACGCAGTCGAGGGCCCGCTCCGCTCAGGGCGCGCGCCTCGTCGAAGGCGTGGACCGTGCGCACCCAGGGCACACGGGAGTCGATGGGCGCACCGAGGGTCGTCATTTCTCCCCCTTCGCGCGAGCTTCGAGCTCGGCGTAGCTGCGGCCCTCTTCGGGCTCATAGGCGACAGGCAGACCCGCGGGTTGCCAGCCGGGCTCCGCCACCTGTCCGAAGGGTCCACCCGCGCCGCTGAAGCCCGCGCGCTGATCGACGACGTCGGCGTAGCCCTCTCCCTCGAGCATCTGCGCCGCACGAAGCGAGCGTCCGCCCGAGCGGCAGCCGAGCACGAGCTTGGCGTCCTTGGGGAAGACGGCCTCGAAGACCTGCATGAAGTCCGGGTTCGGCTGCATGCCATAGGGCGAGGAGTTCAAGAGCGGTAGGTTGTACGCGCCCGGCGGATGACCGTTGTCGAACTCGGCCACCGACCGCACGTCGACGAAGGTGTAGCCCTCGTCGAGCAGCTCGAGGGCCTCCTGCGGTGAGACTCGCTTGACCGTCATGACATCTCCAATCGGCCGCATGTCTACGGCCTGGGCGGCGATGGGTAAAGGCGTCCGCTCGAGTCCAGGCCGCGGGGCGCGATGGCCTTACGCAGCCGACTCCTCTTCGGCCGAGCCCTCGTGGCGCGAGGCCTCGTCGCGCATGAACAGAGTCTCGAGGTCTTCGCGGCGCCGCACGACCGATTGCACGCTAGCGCCGGCCTCGAGCGCACGCGCGAGCAAGGGACCGAGCGCGGCCTCCTGCTCGAGCTCGAGCTGCAAGGTCCCACCATGCGAGCGCGCCTTCGGATGCTCGGCCTTCAGCGCCACCGAGAGCGCCTCGGGGACATGGCTCAGCACCACCTCGACGTGTTCGTCGGTCGCACCCAACAGCTCGTCGAGGGCACCCCGATGAGTCACGCGACCTTCCCTCAACACCGCCACGCGATCGCAGATGCGCTCCACGTCCGAGAGGATATGGCTGGTGAAGATCAGGGTCTTGCCGCGCGCCCGCTCGTCGAGCAGCAGCTCCCGCACCTGCTTGCGACCGATGGGATCGAGCCCGCTCATGGGCTCGTCGAGGATCAGCAGCTCTGGATCGTGGAGCAGTGCCTGGGCGAGGCCGATGCGCTGCGTCATGCCCTTGCTGAACTTGCCGATGGGTCGGCCGGTGGCGTGGCTGAGCCCCACGCGTTCGACCATCTCCTGCGAGCGCTTGCGTCGCTCGGTCGTGCCCATGCCGTTGAGTCGGCCGCATAGATCCAAGAACTCGAGCGGCCGGAGGTAGCTGTAGACGTAGGGGTTCTCGGGCAGATACCCGAGGCGCGCCATCACCGCGCGATCGCCGGGTCGGCCGCCGAAGATCCGCGCCTCGCCCGCGGTGGGGAAGATCAGGCCGAGCAGTACCTTCAGAGTCGTGGTCTTGCCCGCGCCGTTCGGTCCGAGCAGGCCGAAGATCTCGCCCCTCTGCACCGCGAAATCGACGCCCCGCACGGCTTCGACGCGCTTTCGGAAGAAGCCCAGACGGAAGGTCTTGATCAGCCCCCTGACCTCGACCACCGGCGCGTCGTCCTTCGCATGAGGATCACTCATGGACTCTTCCTGTTCATTGTTCTTGCTCATGGTGTCCCGAGCGTGTGCTTTAGGGCTGCGACGACCTCGTCCACTTGGTCCATGGTCATGCCCTCGAAGAGGGGCAAGGCGAGCCCATGATCGGCGAGGGCGTCGGCCACGGGCGTCACGGCGGCCTCGCAGCCCAGGTGGGGGAGGCGTGAGAGCGAATAGGACAACAGCCCCGCGCCGACTTCGCGATCGTGCATGCGGCGGATGACCTCGGCGCGCGGGGTTCCGTCGGGCAGCCGCACGCCCAGTGTCTGGTGGTTCGTTCGGGCGCCCGCGGGCGTGCCCTGCAGGCGCAGCTCGGGGCACTTCGCCGCGAGGGCTTGGGCGTAGCGCTTCGCCAGCCGTATGCGTTCCTCGACCATGGTGTCCAGGCGCGCGAGCTGACCCAGCCCGATGGCCGCGGCGAGCTCCGTCAGCCGGTGATTGCCCGCCGCCTCGAAGAACTCACCCGGCGCCGACTGACCGTGATTTCGGAGAGCCCTCAGATGGGCCGCCAGCTCTGGATCGTCCGTCAGGCAGGCGCCGCCTTCGCCAGTGGTCAGCACCTTGCGCGGGTGAAAGCTGAGCGTGCTGATCGCGCCGAAGCTGCCGCACGCCGATCCGTCGAAGTGGCTGCCCAGCGCGCAGGCTGCGTCCTCGAGGATGGGCAACCCCCCAAGCACGTCTTCGAGCTGCGCCCGGCGCACGGGGTTGCCGAACTGATCGATCACGATCGCGAGCTTCGTGTTCGGGCCGCGCGCGCTCGCGTAGGCACTCGGTGCGCCGTTCCAGTCGTCGGCATCCACGTCCACGAGCACGGGCGTGGCACCCAGGAGGCGAATCGCGTGGGCTGGGCTCGGCCAGGTCAGGGCCGGGCAGAGCACCTCGTCGCCCGCGGATACTCCGAGCGCCTCGAGGCCGAGCACCAGCGCCGAAGTGCCGCTGCTCACCGCCACGGCGAAGCACCGACCCACGCGCTGTCCGAGCGCATCTTCGAAGGCGGCGACGCGTTCGCCCTGGACCAACATGCCGCTTTGCAGCACGGCTTGGACGGCTTCGGTCTCGGCGGGGCCGAGCAGCGGGCGGGCGAGCGGGATCACGGCCGCCAAGCGTAGCCAAGGCGGGGCTCTTTTGCACCGCGTACGCGCTTTGTGCTGTAGACTCCGCAGCCGTCGTGACGCAACGCCAAGGCGAAGCCCTGCCGGAGACTCTGGGCCGCTACCGGATCAGCAAGCGGCTCGGCGCCGGTGGCATGGCCGAGGTCTTCCTCGCGCGCAGTACGGGCGCGGAGGGCATCGAGAAGGTGCTGGTACTGAAGCGCATCCTGCCGAGCTTCGCTCGCAGTGCGAAGTTCATCGCCATGTTCGTGGACGAGGCCAAGCTCGCCATGCGCCTGAACCATCCCAACATCGTTCAGGTCTACGCCTTCGAGCAGGTGCGCAGCGAGTTCCTGTTGGCGATGGAATTCGTCGACGGCCTCGATCTGGGGCGCTTGGTCTCCAAGGCCCAGAAGGTGCACCGGCCCATCCCGGCGGGCATCGCAGCGTACGTGGTCTCCGAGGTGGCCAAGGGTCTCGACTACGCACACAAGCGTCGCGACGAGCAGGGCGAGCCGATGGAGATCGTCCACCGCGACGTCAGCCCACAGAACGTCCTGCTCACGCAAGACGGGATCGTGAAGATCGCCGACTTCGGCATCGCGAAGGCCAGGCTCGTCTCGGAAGAGACCGGGGTGATCAAGGGCAAGTTCGCCTACATGTCTCCCGAGCAGGCGCGCGGCGAACGGGTGGACGCGCGCAGCGACGTCTACGCCCTGGGTGTGCTGCTGGCCGAGCTCTTGGTGGGTCGCAGCATGTACCCGAACTTGCACGGACTCGATGTGCTCGAGCGCGTGCGCGAGGGCCAGGTGACGGCGCCTCGTCAGGTGAACCCCGAGGTCTCCGAGGAGCTGAACCAGATCGTCCTGCGCGCGCTCGAGGCGGACCCCGAGGCTCGCTACCAGACGGCGCGCTCCCTGGCCGGGGCCCTGGCTCGCTATCTCCACAGCCTGGACCAGGTCTACGACGCCGAAGCGCTGGAGCGCTTCATCCATGACGTCCTGCCCGAGACCGTGCGCCAGGAGGCCCCGCCGCTGGAGGCCGAGCGCCAGACCCTGCTCTCGGACGTGGCCGCGGGCACGGGGGAGGTCCGAGAACGTCGCCGCGTGGTGGTGGTCGCGGGCAACATCCATGGTGACGCAGATGATACATCTTCGCGCCCCGAGACGGGCGAGGCCATGCTGCGTGTGGGCGACGAGACGGCCAAGATCCTGGGCGAGATCGCCTACAAGGAGGACGCCGTCCTGACCTGGCCCGAGGGGCGAGGGCGCGCCCGCTTCCGCTTCCTGCTCGGCTTGGGCAAGGTGCGCGTATCCGATCCGCTCAAGGCTGCACGCGTGGCCATGGACGTGCGCGAGGCGCTGGAAGGCCTCTCCGCGGATTTGCTCCAACCCGTGCACGCTTCTCTGGGCATTTCCCGCGGCACCGTCTCGGCCGTGCGCGACACCGGGGGGCGCCTCTTGCGCTACGAACCCGTGGGCGCTGTGCTCGACGTGGCCGAACGGCTGGCTGACGCCGGAGCCGGAGGAGAGATCCTCGCCGCGGGTGAGGTCTACCGATTGGCGCGCGGTGAGTTCGACTTCGACGACGCCGAGGAGCGTCAGGTCGCGGTCAAGACGGGCGCCGGGCGTGAGGCTCGCGGCATCCGCGCCCATCGACTGCGTGGCGCTCTGGGACGCCAGGCGCGAGAAGCAGCATTGATACGTGGCCCTGCGGTGGGCTTCGTCGGCCGAGACCGTGAGCGGGCGCGTCTCCAGACTTTCTATCAGGAGACCGTGGAGGGCAGCCGCACGCTCTTCGCGTCTCTGGTCGGGGATCTCGGCGTGGGCAAGAGCGCGCTGGTCGCGGATCTGCTGCGCACCCTGGATCCGAAGCCGCGGGTGCTGCGCGCGGAGTGCACCTTTGGCAGCTCGGACGTCCCCTATTCGGCCGTCGCCACCGTTGTCCGTTCGGCGCTCAATATCAATGATGATATCAAGCCGGATGAGGTGCGCATCGAGCTGGCATCGGCCCTGGCGGCGCTGGACCTGGACGCTGATCGAGAGCTCGCGACCAGAACAGGCCTCGAGGCGCTGGTCGCCCCCTCTCGCGTGGAGGACGGGGAAGCTCGGGTGGAGCCCGCCGTGATCGCGCGCTCGGTCGAGCTCTTGCTCGCGGCGATGGCGCAGAAGCAGCCCGTCTTCCTCTGGGTCGACGCGCTCGAATTCTGCGACGGCTCCAGCCTGGAGCTGCTGCGGAACCTGATGCAGCGGAGCTACCCCGTGCCGTGCTTCGTGCTGCTCAGCTCTCGCCCGGAGGAGACGCTCGAGCCCGTGCTCCTGGGTGTGCCCGAGCTTCGCCTCGAGGAGCTGCCCGAAGCCGACGCCCGTGCCCTGGTGCAGAAGGGCTTCGACGACGCCGAAGTGCCCGAAGAGGTGATGGAGGCGGTGGTCGAGCGCGCCGGCGGCAACCCATTCTTCCTGCTGGAGCTGGTCGAGGCCTTGCTCGAGCGCGGCGTGGTCGCGGTCGAGAAGGTGGGTACGGAGCGGCGCGTGACGCGTCATCCCGGCGTGCCCATCGCCTTGCCCGCCACACTCGAGGACGTGATCGCCGAGCGCCTCGACGAGCTGCCCGAGGGGCCGAGGCAGGTCTCACGTTGGCTCTCCGTGCTGGGCTCCGACGCGAACAGCACGGACCTGTCGGAGCTGGCCGAGCGACCCGTGGACGCCGACATCGCCGAGCTCTGTGATCGCGGTCTGCTCTCGGTGCGCAGCGAGGGTGGCGTGGCCTTCGTCAGCGGCGTCGTGCGCCAGGTGGTCTACGAAGGCTCGGACCCGGCGGACCGCGTGCGCATGCATCGGGCCGTCGCGCAGCAGCTCTCGGCTCGCGCCGGCGTGGCGCCCGCTCGCATCGCCCGGCATCTGGAGTACGCGCGCCAGGACGCCGAGGCCGCCATCTCCTACCTCGACGCCGCCGACGCGGCCCGAGCGGTCTACTCGAACCGCGACGCCATGCGCTTCTTCGCGCGCGCCCTGTCGCTGCTGCCGGACAGCTCTCCCGAACGCTTCCGGGCCCATCTCGGACGTGAGCAGATCCTGCGCTTTCTCGGGCGCACCAACGAGCGCATGCGCGAGCTGACCGAGCTGCGTGCCGCGGCCGAAGCCAGCGACAACCCGCGGATGAGGGCGGAGGCTCTTGGACGCCGGGGCCGCTTCGAGCTCGATGGCGGTCGCTCCGAGGGGGTGCGCGCGCTGCTCGAAGAGGCGCTCGAAGCCGCCCGCCAGGCCCGCGACGCACGGATAGAGATTGATACGTTGCGCATGATGGCCGAATTGCATCGCGACACGGGTGCACCGGCAGAGGCCCTCGACGCCTGCGATCAGGCGCTCTTGCGCGCGGGCACCACGCCCAGCCTGATGGGCGCACGGGGCTCCGTGCTCGTGCAGCGAGGCATCCTGCTGCGGCGCCTTGGTCGCCTGCCGGAAGCCTTCGAGGCCTACACGGAGGCCATCGTCATCTTCCGCCGTCAGGGCATCACCCGAAACGAGGCCTTCGCGCTGAATTCTCTGGGGGTCGCGCTGGCCTCGGCGGGTGACTACGAGGACGCCATCGCCGTCATCCGCGCCTCGATTCGACTCGACCGGCTGACAGGGGATCGCCTGCGGCTCGGGCGCAAGCTCTCCAACGTCGGTCAGCTCTACGCCGTGCTGGGCGACCGCGAGCGGGCCACGGAATTCGTGCAGCGCGCCCTAGACGTCTTCGAGGTGGTGGACGACGGTCCGGGCCGTTGCGACGCCTTGGTGGCCATGGCCGAGATCCTGCTCGAGGGCGAAGAGGTGGAGATCGCCCTGGCTCGACGTGAGCTCGACAGCGCGCGTCGCGTCGCGTCCAAGCTCGGCAGCCGCTACGAGCTGTCTCGCGAGCGGGTCGTGCGCTCGGAGCTGGAGCTGCTGGCGGGAGACGCCGAGCTGGCCGAGAAGATGGCTCGCGAGGCGGCGGAGCTCGCTCGTCAGGACGGGGTCCTTCCCCATGAAGTTGCGGCCCGTACGGCCCTGGCCGAGGCGTTGATCGCGCGCGGTGAGACGGCGGAGGCCGAGCGCACGGCGCGTGAGGTGCAGGCGCTGATCGCGCACGCCGAGGTGGAGCGACGTGAGCGCATCGAGCTCAGGCTCTCTCGGGTCTTCCGCGCCGCGGGTCGATCGGAAGATGCGGCCGCTTGCCTGGTCACGGGCGCGGACGTGGTGGCCAAACGGGCCGCGCGCATCCGGGATCCAGAGCTTCGCGAACGATACCTTCACACGCCCGATGTCGCGGCCATCGCCGCCGAGGCTCGATGACCGACGTCGGAGTCGTGCTCTCGGGTGGTGGAGCGCGTGGGGCCTATGAGGCAGGCGTCCTCAGCTACGTCTTCGGCGATCTGGCGCGGGCCCATCCCCTCGTCCGCTTGGCCCTCGTCTCCGGCAGCAGCGTGGGCGCCATCAACGGCGCCTTCCTCGCGTCCATGGCAGCCGACCCCAGTGAGGGCATCGGGCGCCTCGAGCAGACATGGGCGAACCTCGAGCTACCCCATCTGCTCCGCTTCGGTGTGCGTCAGGCGGCGGGGCTCCACCGGGTGCTGCTCGGCGGCGCCAAACCCGTCGGCTTCTTCGACGCGCGTCCCTTGGCTCGCGTCGTCGGTCAGCAGATCCCCTGGAAGCTGCTGCGCCGGAACATTCGCACGGGTGTCCTGCGTGCCCTGATCGTATCCGCCACCGACGTCTCCACCGGGCGTCCCACCATCTTCGTCGACCGCGCGCCTGGGGTCCGCGTGCCGGGTGGTCTCGCGCCCATGGCCAGGGTTCGTCGCGAACACATCGGTCCTCATCACGTGCTCGCGTCCGCGGCCATCCCGATGATCTTCCCACCCGTTCGCGTCGGTCCGAACCTCTACTGCGATGGTGGCCTGCGCTTGAACACGCCGATGGCTCCGGCGATTCACCTTGGGGTGGGGAAGCTCTTCGTCGTCGGAGTGTCGAGTCCGATACACTCGTCCCATCTGCCGGCCCTCGGCCCGGGGCGCTATCCCGGCGCGAGCTTCCTGCTCGGCAAGATCATGAACGCCTTTCTGCTCGACCATCTGAACAGCGATCTCGACGAGCTCGCGCGCATCAACAACTACCTCGAGGACGGCACCGCCAGCTACGGCGCGGGCTTCATCGATCGCATCAACCAGCAGTCGGCCAAGCGCGGTGAGCCGCCGCGGCAGATCGTCCGCTCGCTTTCCGTGCGACCCACGGTCGACCTCGGGCGTATCGCGTCGGACCACCTGCGGAGGAATCGCGCACGCTTCGGTCGCGTCCTCGGGCGCGCCTTCCTGCGTCTCTTGGACGTGGGAGAGGGGGCTGACGCCGACCTCGCCAGCTACCTGCTCTTCGACGGGGACTTCGCCCGCAGGCTGATGGATCTGGGCCGCGCCGACGCCCGCGCGCTGACCCCCGAGATCCTCGAATTTCTCACTCCCAATGCCCCGATTTGATCGCAGCATCATCCGCGAATTGCGCTTCACCAGGCGCGCATCACTCGATTTCCACAACAGAGGAGAGGCCGTGGAAGAACTGTGGATTAGATCGGCTAACCCATTGAAGTCACGATCATATCGACAGATGTAATCCCTGTGCTACATTTGTGGACAGGTATCATCTCGAGGCCGTGTGACGGAAGCTACGCTCGACGCCGGGCAGACCGCGGAGGAGCATCTCTGGGCGGCCCTGCATGCTCTCGATGCGCCGGACCGTCTGAGGCGCGCCACTCAGGGCCTCGCAGCGCTCGAGCCCGACTCGGAGCCAGACACCCGCGTGCTGCTCCTGCGGCAGGCCTACCTTGCCCACCTCGAGTTGGGCGAGCTCGCGGAGGCCCTGGCCACCACCGAGACCATGGAGGAGGTGGGTCCGTTGCGCGACATCGTCCTCGCCGACCGGTCGAGGGTGCTGTGGGCCACGGGAGACACGGTGGGGGCCATCGAAGCTCAGCGCCTGGCGGTGCGCGCGGCGCCCGCGAGTCGCAGGAGCTTCCACCTCTGGAGCCTGGCCACTTTTCAGCATTTCGCAAATGATACATCCGCCGCCCTCGCGAGTCTGGAGAAGGCGGAGCATTGGGCACAGCGCGACAGGCCCTTGGTGCGAGCGCACGCTGCCTACGTTCGCCTCGACCAAGGCCTCCCCGTCGAGGATCTGGCAGGCGTGTTGGAGGACCTGGAGCAATCACCCGCCAGCCAAGGCTACGGCGCCTACCTGCTCGGCATGCTCAAGTATCATATCCGAGACCGACGAGAGGCCGCGGTTCATCTTCGCGCCTTCTTGAATCGCAACGCCTCGGTCGACGCGGCCAAGCTCCTGACGCTCGCGGAGGAGCTGTCACGAGCGCGCCAGGCGCTCGCGGACATCGAGTCCGACTGAGGGCGCCAAGGGGGGTCTGGGCGCCGAGTCCAAACTCCGCTATCTTCCGCGCCATCCCAGGGAGGTCTCCCCATGAGCCTGACGCGCGTGCTTCTCATCTCTTCCCTCCTCTTCGGAGGTCTCACCACGGCCTGCTCGAGCAGCCATGGCGCCACGGAACCCGACGCGGGAATCGTCTTCGACGCCGATATGCCCGACGCGGTTTCGACCGACACCTCCGTGACGCCCGTTCCCGACGGATCGACCATGCCGGACACCGGCACGGATCCAGTCTGCGGCGATTCGAGCCTCGACCCCGGCGAGCAATGCGACGACGGCGACACCGTGAGCGGTGATGGCTGCAGTGCGACCTGCACGCGCGAGGCGTACTGCGGCGACGGAACGATGGACCCGGGCGAGGTATGCGACGACGGCAACCACCGCTCGGGTGACGGCTGTCGCTCGGACTGCGCCTCGGACGAGACCTGCGGCAATGGCGTGCGCGATATCGTCGTCGGCGAGCAATGCGACGACGGCAACACCATGAGCGGCGACGGCTGCAGCGCGGACTGCCTCGCCCTGGAGAGTTGTGGCGACGGCACCGTGGATCCAGGCGAGCAATGCGACGATGGAAACCTCGATCGTTGGGACGGATGCGCCCCCGACTGCCACCTCGAGCTGAGCCAGGTGATTCAGACCCTGGCCTTCGCCGGTCGCGGTCACGGCTGTGATTTCAGCGGCGATGGCGCGCCCGACAACCGCCTGGCCGTGGCCCTCGGCCCCGTGCTGCCCTTGCTCAACGACATGGGCGTACAGCGCGGAATCGACAGCGGCAGCGTCATCCTCTTGATGAGCATGCTCGGACTCGACGACCCCAGCGGCGCCAACGACGACTCGCTCACCGTGGCCTGGATGCAGGGCACGGATCCGGATGGGGACGCCACCAACAACTTCACGGGCTCAGCGACGCTCGCGCCGGCTGCGGGCTCCTTCGACGTGGCGGGCAACCCCACGACCTCCTTCGCCAGCAGCCTGATGAGCCGAATGCTCCACGGCGGACCCGAGGACATCGAGATCCCGATCTCGTTCTTGCCCCTCGAGCTCAAGGGCTCGCAGATCTCGGGCACGACGCGCGCCACCGGCGGCGAGCTGCACGACATCCAGAACGGCCAGCTGTGCGGCGCCATCCCGGTCTCGACCTTCGCGTTTCTGCCGAACCTGCTCGACATGTTCTCCGGCATGACCAGCCCGGCCTGTGATGGCTCGGCCGCCGCGACCTCCATGGCCGACGTCATGATCGGCGGCACGCCGCGCGGCTCGCTCGTCTCGCTTCGAGGCACCCAGCCCGACGTGGACGTGGACGGAGATGGACTCGAGAGCTTCGAGGTCCAGCGCACTGGCGCGACCGGCTGCCAGCCCGTGATCATCGCCTGTGTCGATGGGGACGGGACCCGCGTCGAGGGCCGCGACTGCGCCCTCGATCCACGCTTCGAGGACGGCTTCTCCTCCTCGCTCGACTTCACCTCGATCCGGGCGAACCTCGTCGCGCCCTGAGGCGTGACGGTTCAGTCGAGCTCCATCCACCAGTCATGGGCGCTCGCGTAGCCGAGCTGTACCAGCAGGCCTTCGGTCTCCTGCTCGAAGAACCGGCCATCTTCGCGGGAGAAGACCTCTCGCCAGCTCCGAGGCGGGAGCCTCCAGTCCGGCGCGAGGACCGCGGTGCTGGGGGGCTGACCGGCTGGGCGACGCGCGGCGAGGTAGTCGTGGACGCTGCCCAATCGAGGTGGCAGCGCGGAGACGCGGCTTTCGACCGCGAGCTCGAGCCGCGCCGCCACACGCGAGAGGGTATCGTCAGGCGCCGTGGTGAGCTCCGCGAACGCCACGCTCAGGACGTCGCCTTCAGCGAGCCAGGCTCGCACGTGCATCGCCCAACTGCGCGCCGCGTTCTGCCAGGGCGAAGCCGAGGACGGAATACGCAAGAAGTCGCGAAACGTGAGCCCACGTAGCGCTCCCGATCGTCGTGACAGGAGGTAATAGGACCAGATGGCCGCGCGTCCGTCGCGATGCACGTGGACCGTCTTGGCGCGACGCTCAAGCACGGCAGCGAGGGTGGGCTCCAAGGGATCGTGACGTGGCGGCAGGTACCAACGCTCGAAGTGCGGCAAGCGATGCGTCTTCACCAGCGGACGCGATGCCCTGAGCAGAGTCGACAGCACCGCCAGCTTCGACGCCGTCGGGCGAGCCGGCACCAGCTCCTCGGTGGTCGAGTAGACCCTCTCCAGAGGCTCGAATGGCAGCTTCCAAACCCGGCACTCCGGCGCGCGCCAGCGCAGTGCGTCGATCATCAAGTGCGTGCCCGACCTCGGATGCGTCGCGACCACGATCGGCGAGACCTGTTCGAGTCGGAGCATGAGCAGCTTGTCGGCGGACTGCATGACCTCTTCCTAGCACTGCTCCTCGACTCATGGCGCTCAGAAACCTCGCTCGTCCACAGGCATGGTTGCCCAAGGCCGCCGGAAGTAGTTCGCGATCTGCCTCGAACCCCGTGCTATCGTCGTCGACCGCATGACTGGCGAACGCGACGATTCCATCAGCACGCTCTCTCCTCTCGATGTCGCGCATCAGCGCCGGCTCGAGGACGACGCCGCGGACGCGTTGAGGCGTGCCATCCCGATGCTCGATCTGGATGTGGCGCAGGTTGGCGCGGCTGCGTTGATCTGCCGTGTGTTGATCGACGCGGATAGGCCCTTCGTCGCGGGCGAGGCGGCAAAGAAGCTGGTGGATGCCTGCTGTCGTCGCGGGGACCTGCCGGCCGCGGTCGTCGCTGCAGCGCTGGCGGAGGCCGCTGGCGAACAAGGCGCCCCATTGCGTCAGGCCATCGCGGAGGTCTTCGGCGCGGACTCGCCTCGCATCGGGGACGTGCCCCAGGCGCCGCCTCCCTTGCCGACCGCTGAGCCGAAGGTGCTGCCGTCGAACCTGAAACTCGACGCGCTGCTCGATCGGGCGGAGGCGAGCCTCGAGACCTTCCTCGGTACCGACGACACCGCCCCTGCGGACTCGCCCGTGCCGCGCTTGCCGCTCTTCGCCAAGCTCACGAGCGAGCGGTTGGCCGTGCTGCTCGGAGCCTTCGAGGTGCTCGAGCGCGCCGAGGGGAATCCCGTGATCCAGCAGGGCGACGTGGGACGCGAGGCCTTTGTGGTCGTGCGGGGCGCTCTGCGCGTGGTGCGCGATGCCGGCGAAGAGACCGAGCAGACGCTCGCAGCGCTGGGGCCAGGCGCCATCTTCGGCGAGATGGCTCTGGTCAGTGACGCCCGCCGCGCGGCCTCCGTGATCGCAGCGCAGCCTGTGATCTTGTTGGCCGCCTCACGTGAGGCGTTGGAGTCACTGGCTGCTCGCGAGGAGGTCGTGGGCGCCGAGCTGGGCGCGTTCTGCCAAGGGCGCATGGTCTCCAACCTGATTCGACACAGCGCTGTCCTGGGCACCGTGGCGCCCGAAGAGCGCCGCGCCTTGGTCCAGCGATTTCAGGCGCGCACCTTCGAGCCCGGCGAGAAGCTGATCGAGCGCGACAAAGACGTCGACGGTCTCTTCCTCGTCGCGAGTGGCCGAGTCGAGGTCGTGGGCGTGGACGAGGACGGTGACTCCATCCGCATCGCGACGCTGGGTCCCGGCGACGTGGTGGGCGAGATCTCCCTCCTGCTGCGCCGCGCGGCCACCGCCGACGTCGTCGCCAAGCACTCCACGGTCGCGCTCTGGCTCGAGAAGCACGTCTTCCGCGACGTGATCCGCGAACATCCCGCGCTGCTGGGCGAACTCTACGAGACCGCCACACGGCGCGAGGAAGAGACGCGCAGCGTCGTCGCCCAGGAAGCTCTCGAGCTCGGCGACATCATCCTGCTCTGACTGGACTTGAACGG
>JAACVI010000374.1 GCA_009992505.1 Myxococcales bacterium | reverse complement strand
GGCAGCCCACGCCGTAGATCGCTTCACGCCTCGCGGAAGGACGGCCGCCGCCGTCGAAGTGATTTCGGACGCTGGTGACGACGGTGGTGTGCGCGAGCGCCGATGGACCGAGTAGTCCCTGGCCGAGCACCTCCGCGAGCGTGTCGTGATGCTCTTCGGAGGCGCGCCCACCGAGCGCCACGAGGGACGCCGCGAGACTGCGGGCGCCGGCGTGGGGTGTGGCCAGCAAGAGCAGCCGCGCCTGCGCATGGTAGACGGCCATCAGCGCAGACGAGCGGCCACGGCGTCGACGAAGGCGTCCGCGTCCTGCTCCGACAGGCCGCCGATGGCGATGGCCGGGCCCGAGTCGAAATGGAGCTCCACCTCGATCCGTCCACGTCGCGCGGGCCACAGGGTGGTGATCGCGAGATCGAGCAGACCGCCGCCGAGGATCAGGCCCGCGCCCACCAGCAAGAGCACGGTCTCGCCCGTGCGCACGCCATCGAAGAAGGTGAGGCCACCGAAGATCACGCCCGCGGCGAAACCGAGGGCGCCAACCAGCAGGTGCAGCGAGGGATACCGCGCGCCACGTACGACCCGGGTCACCTCGCGCAGTGGACGGCTGACGCGCCGGCGACGCGCGCTTCGACCGAGCAGGATGTCCTCGGTCTCGACGTCGATGCCCGTGGCGCTGAGTGCCAGCGTGGCGCGGCGCCTCAAGCCCACAGTGAAGGCCAGCAGCGAGACCAGCCAGCGCAGCAGCGACCAGCCGCTGAGCAGGCTGAGGAAATGTCGGAAGAGGCCGGGACGCGGGCGCACGCGAACCCCCGCGAGGCGACTGAGCAACGCCGTGGCCACACCACCCGTGAGCGCAGCCGCCAGGGCGCGGACCTGGGCCGACTCGGCATCGCCACGAGCCTGCGCCAGAGCCTCGCTCGCGGCCTCGGAGTCGCTCTCGGCAAGAGCCGCGATGCGTAGGGCCAGGGCCGCGACGCCCGCCGCGTCCGCTGCGTCCGCGCGCACCAGCAGCTCCCCGGCCGTCTGCCAGACGCCGGCCGCGACATCCTTCGGCAGCACGCCGTCGACGAACGCGTACACGCCGTAGGGCGTCGACAACTCGAGCCAATCGGCGTGACGCAGGAAGCGAAGCAGGCGCGCCTTGTCACCGGCAGCGCGCTCGACATCCGCCGCGAGGCCGACGCCCAAGCCACGCACGGCGAAGGCAGCCACGAGCGCACGCTCGCTCGCACTCTGCGCGCCGCGGGCCAAGAGCTGCGCGAACTCCGCGTCGGGATCGAGGCCGAGTTCACTGGCGCGGCGCGCGACCGACTCCGGAGCGGCCAAGAGCTGCCGCCCCTCCGCCTGCTGCGAGAGTCTGTCGAAGGCGAGCTCCGCCCAGGCGTCCGCATCCGCCGCGTCGGCCACGCGCGCGATGGCGCGGCGAACCTCATCCTCCTCCAAGCGGCGTTGCTCAGCCATCGGCGCGGGACCATAGCACGCGTCGCCGCGGGCGCCCGAAGCGAGGCATGGTCCCAGTCTCGAGGAAAGGCGAGTTCAGGGCGGGCTCAGCCGTAGCTCTCGTGGTGCACCCGGTCCTGGGGGAAGCTGAGCTCGTCGAGGCTGTCGAGCACCGTCTCCATGAAGCGAGGCGCGAGCGTCTCGCCCGTCTCCTTCGCGCGCCGCTTCTCGAACTTCGACTGGGCCGGACCACAGGCGAAGACCTCCACGGCGCTCGGGTCGGGCACGTAGCGCTGGATGAGCTCGGTCGTGACGCGCCCACTGACGACGTGGGGGCCGTGATGATCCGCGCCGCCCTCGCGGCTCAGCGCGTGGACGATCTGAAGTCTGTCCGGGTACTGGTCACGCAGGTCGTCGAGGGCGTAGCGGTAGATGACGTCTCTCCAGGTGCGGTTTCCGTAGATCAGCGTGTGGCGCAGCTTCATGTTGGTCGCGAGCGCGTGCTTGATGATGCTCCAGTTGGGCACCACGCCCGAGCCGGCGCAGATGTGCACGACGTGATCGGTGCGATCTTCGATGTCGTCGGGCATGCAGTAGGGCCCGGTGAAACCCGTGATGACCATGCGCGTCCCGGGCGGTGTACGCATCGCGAGCACGGGCGAGAGCAGCGGCGGATAGGGCGTCGCGCCTTCGACGTAGCGCTCTTCCTTCACCGTGATGGCCAGGTACTTCTCGTGCGGCGCCGAGGCCAGGGAGTAGGCACGAGGCGCCTCCTTCTTGCCTTTGACCTTCTCCAGGTACGCGGCCCAGCGCGACAGGGACTCGAACTGCTTCGGGTCGATGGTGCAGAAGTGGCCCGGCTTGTAGTCGAGCCTGTCGTTGCCCGTGAAGAGCAGCAGGGTCATCACGTCATGGGTCTCGCGGATGACCTCCGCCACCATCACCTCGAGCTGCTTGATGCGGGTGCGCTTGGATTCCGGATTGTCGGTCACGCGGGCATCTTGCGACACGCGAGAGGCCTGGACGAGGAGATTTTGAGCGGCAGCGCGGACCTCGTGGACCTCGCAGTGGCGACCGCTAGGTGTCCTCGGGCGCTCGCTTGGCGGGCGCCTCGCCTTCGGCCGCGTCGTGCTCCGCCGCCGCGGCTTCGGACTCCGCCCGCGCGGGCGGGGACGCCTCCTCGGGCGCGGAGTCGTCCGTGACCGCGGCGGGCTCGTCGTTCGCGGCTCGCTCGGGCTCTGGTGCGGGCTCGGGCTGCTCTTCCACGGCTCGCTCGGGCTCGGGCTGCTCTTCCACGGCTCGCTCGGGCTCGGGCTCGGGCTCGGGCGCCGCGACCGCAGCCGCCAACGGAGCGGCTTCGGAGACGGCCACCGCGTCGGCGAGGGCCGGCTGCAGGTAGAGGTCGCTCTTGCGATAGGCGACGAGGGCCTCGTTCGCGAAGATCTTCAGCACAGCCGCAGCGGGCACGGCGAGCAGCACGCCGAGGAAGCCGAAGAGCTGACCGAAAGCCATCAAGGCCACGAGCACGCCCAGGGCGGGCAAGCCCACCTTGTTGCCCACGACCTTGGGTGTGATGACGAGGCCATCGAGGGTCTGCACGATGGCGAAGACCGCCACGACCTCGACCAGCTGCATCGGGCCCCGAAAATCGAAGGCGCACATCAAGAGCGCCAGGCCCAGGGCCGTCGCGCCGCCCACGTAGGGGATGAAGGCCAGGAGCCCGCCCAGGATGCCGATGAGGACCGCCAGGCGCACGCCCGCGAGCGAGAAGCCCACCGCGTAGAGCGTACCCAGCACGAGCATCACCGTGAGCTGACCGCGGATCCACTGACCCAGGACCCGATCCACTTCGCGCGCACGCGCACCGGCCGAAGCGCGATGACGACGGGGCACGAGATCGCCGATGGCGGTCACGATGCGATCGAAGTCGTAGAGCAGATAGAAGGCGAAGATGGGCACGATGCTCGCGCCCATCACGGCGCCGATCACCGACGCGGTGCCGCCCACGAGCCAGCGCAGGACGGCGGTCGCCGGAGACAGCGCGCTCCCGGCCACGCTGCCCACGTCCGTCGGCAGCTGTCCGACCAGCTCGTCCACGGAGTGGGGGAGCGTCACGCCGTAGCCCGCGAGCACGGGCTCGATCTGATGCAGCCAGGCCGTGACTCGCCCAGGCAGGACCGCGAAGAACGCGGCCAACTCACGCACCACCGTCGGCACGACCAGGAGCAGGAAGAGCGTCAGCACGCCCAGCACGCCGAAGAGCAGCACGAGGATGCCGAGGGCTCGCGGCATGCCTCGCGCCTGCATGCGATCCACCAAGGGGTCGAGCACGTAGGCGATCAGGAAGGCCAGGAAGAGGGGCGTCAGGACGCCGCGCAGGGCGACCATCAAGAAGCCCAACGCCCCCAGGCCGGCCAGGGTGAGCAGCCAGCGGGGCAGCATGCGTGGGGTGGAGGCCATGGGCGTCGATAGCACGAATCGCTGCACGTAATCGCGGCAGATCGCCATCGGCTCGGCTATGGTCGAGGCATGCTCCGATTGGACTTCTACGTGCAGCATCTGATCCGTCACAACGCGGAGCGTGTGATGCTGCGCTCCGGCAAACGCGTGCGCTTCGGCTTCGCGGACAGCGAGCGCGAGACCAGCCAGCCGATCCTGCACGCCCAGGTGCGCGGTCTGGTGGAGGAGGCCGCGCCGGGGAGCGCCCTCGACGAATTGCGGGATCGGAAACAGACGCACTTCATCCACGCCTCCAGCGCGGGGCTGCGAGTCGACGTCCGCGTGGCGCGGGTGTCGCCGGACGTGTGGACCGTGGAGATCCGGGAAGCGCCCGATGGGCCTCCCCACGCGAAGAGCGTACCGGCGCCGGAGCTACGCGAGGTCGCGCCACCGCGCGCCGGCACCGCCACGCAAGACACGCATGAGGCCGCGAACGCGGGGCGCCTGCGCGCGTCCATGCCCCCCCCGCCACGCCGCAAGCCGAGCCAGGTCGCTCTGGCCACGGGGGATCCGCCGATCCACCGCTACTTGCGCATGATGGTGGACGTCGGCGCGAGCGATCTCCACCTCAGCTCCGAGGTGAAGCCCATGGTGCGCCTGGACGGCGAGATGAACGTGCTCGAGGAGCGCGCCCCGCTCACGCCCGCGGAGCTCGAGGCGCTGCTCGCGCCGATCACGCCCGAACGCAACCAGAGGGAGCTGAACGAGACCAGCGACACCGACTTCGCGCACATGATCGAAGGCGTCGCGCGCTTCCGCGCCAACGTCTTCCGCGACCGGCGGGGCGTGGGCGCCGTGTTCCGACAGATCCCCTTCGAGTTGCTCAGCGTGGATCAGATCGGCTTGCCCAAGCGCGTGCTCGATCTGTGCTGGCTCTCCAAGGGGCTGGTGCTCGTCACCGGACCGACGGGCAGCGGCAAGTCGACGACCCTGGCGACGCTGATCGACTTCATCAACGAGAACCGCAAGGACCACATCATCACCATCGAGGACCCGATCGAGTTCGTGCACGACAACAAGAAGTGCCTGGTGAACCAGCGCGAAGTGGGCATGCACACCCAGAGCTTCAGCTCCGCCCTGCGCGCGGCCCTGCGCGAGGATCCGGACATCGTGTTGGTGGGCGAGATGCGCGACCTCGAGACCATCGCCATCGCCATCGAGACCGCGGAGACCGGCCACCTCGTCTTCGGCACGCTGCACACGACCAGCGCCGTCAGCACGGTGGACAGGCTCATCGATCAGTTCCCACCCGAGCAGCAGTCACAGATCCGCGTGATGCTCTCCGAGTCCCTGCGCGGCGTGGTGGCGCAGGTGCTGTGCAAGAAGGACGGCGGTGGTCGCGCGGCGGCCTACGAGGTGCTGATGACGACGCCAGCGGTGTCCAACCTGATCCGCGAGGGCAAGACCTACCAGATCGCCAGCGTGATGCAGACGGGCCGCAAGCTCGGCATGCAGACCATGAACGACCACCTGCTCGAGCTCGTCACGTCGGGCCGCGTGCGGCCGGAAGAGGCCTACGTGAAGTCGAACGACAAGATGAGCTTCAAGAACGCGCTGGCGGCCCAGGGCATCGACCTCTCCCTCGACGGCAGCTGAGCCGACGCGCTAGCCCTCGCGCAGGAAGCACTCGTCCGGCACGCCGCGTTCTCGCCGCGTGAGTTCGGTGGCCTTCACCAGCGTCTTCGTGACCGAGTCGTGGTAGCCGCTGGCGGGGCGCAGGTCCGGGAGGCGCAGCTGCCAGTGACGGTTCAGGCGCGCCATGAACAGCTCGCGCACGTACTTGCCCACCATCGACGCCAACGCCACGGGCATGTGCCGAGCGTCGGCCTTGATCTCGAAGCGCACCTCACCGAGATCGGGCACGTGATAGGCCGCGAGTCCGCGACCTTCGGTCAGCACCTGCGCACCTCGCCAGTGACCGAAGCGATCGACGTAGCGCCGGATGCCACCGACCAGGCCGCAGATCGCCAGGACCTCGCCGTCGCCCTCCGCGGCGCAGGCGAGCACCAAGCGCTCGAAGGCGTGCAGGTCCATCATGAGCTTGTTGCACCCCTCGAGGCGCGCGACGTTCAGAACCTTGGCGCAGCTGGGCAGCGTGCGCACGGTATGGACGCGGGCGCCGCCGGCCTCGAAGGCCGTGAGCAGGCGGCGACCCTCGTCGACGTCACCCCCGAAGGCGGGCAGCGCGAGCGCCGGGCCCCAACAGGCGAGCTCGGCCTCTCCCCCTGGACAGGGGCGCCTCAGGGCGGCGGCACCGTCCAGAGCGATCGCTTCGAGGAATGCGTGCATGGTCGTCACCGAACGCCCGAGTTGACGCTCGGCGAGGGCCAGGGAGAGGGCCTCGGCTCGAGCCATGTGACCGAACGAGCTCGACTTCTTGCTGTCGGCGATGCCGCAGGACTCGCC